>CBFGMY010000013.1:0-36250 GCA_965650055.1 uncultured Devosia sp. | reverse complement strand
GGAGCGGCGGTCAGCTGCGGACGGATCAGCGTGGAGGCGTACAGCACGTCGATGTCCGGGGTGTCTTCCCGGTCGCCGGCGCGCGGTTTTCCGGGCCAGACCTGGGCGCCTGGTATGCAGCGGCACGCGTCGAGACCACCATTGCCGAGGTGGGGCATCACCTGCGCCGCGAGGCTTTTGCCCGTCGCCAATCAGGGGCGACCCGTCGCTACCGGGCCTATAGGTGCCGGCTCGAGGGCAGCTATCGCGATATCAGTGGCACCGACGATCCTGCGCTCTATGACCGCAGCGACTATGGCGCGAGCCAGATCTTCGGCGAAAACCTGCGGGCGGCCGGAGAGGACGGCATCCTCTATGACAGTCTGCGCCATGCAGGTGGCATTTCGCTCTGCGCTTACCGCCCGAGCAAGATTCTGGATGTGGTCCAGGCCGAACATTTCGACATTGCCGTCAGCACGGACGATCCAGCCATCACAGTCACGTGCTTACCGGAGGCCGGCTGACGCTAGGTGTACAGCAGGCCGGTGATTTGGGCTTGGTCAAGCCGTCAGCGCTGTGCGGCGTAGGTCAGGGCGATGGCGCCCGAAGCAAAGGTCTGCTGGTTGGTGAGTGTCAGGTCAAGCGGGGACGGAATGCCCGCGAACAGCGTCGGACCATGCCCGACAATGCGCGGGTGGACGAGAAAGACGAACTCGTCGATCAGCCCCAGGGCGGCGACCGAGCGGGCCAGGTTCAACCCGCCCATGGAGATCACCCCATCCTCGTCGCGCTTGAGGCGTTGGATGGTCGCAGCCAGGTCGCCCTGCAACAGCTGGGCGTTCCAATCCACGTCCGTCAGGGTGGTCGAGGCCACGACCTTGCGGGCCTGGTGGATGGAACGGGCAAAGGGTAGAACCCAGTCGGGTGTGCCCGGCGGCACCTGGCCGCTTTCCGCCTTTGGCCGCCAGGCGCCCTCCATCATCTGGTAGGTGACGCGGCCATAGAGCAGGAGGCTGGCATTGGCGACGATGTCGGCCCAGAACTGATGCATTTCCGGATAGGGAACGATGGCTTGGTGGTCGCAGCAGCCATCGAGCGTCACGTTGATCGAATATTGCAGCCGCGCCATTGTCTTCCTCCCGCCCTGAGTGACGGCGAGGCTACACGGTCGCCGGGCCATTGCAACGGGGGCGGGCGGTCAGGCGATGCTGGCGAGCAGTGCCGCCGCCGCCCGTCGCAGATCGCGGGCAAGGTCAATGCGCAGGTGCGCGAACTCCGGTCGCGCCAGCACCGCTGCCGCCACGGGCGAGGCGTTGGCGCTTGGCCAGATGCCCGCGATAAGCGAGCCGGTCATGGCGATGAACCAGCCGCAATCGCCGGGCGAGGCACCGGGCAGGCGTGATGCCAGTGCCGCAATGATGCGCTCGTTCTGCGCGCTCATCTGGGTCTTTACGGCCATTACGGTCGCTTCCGACACATTCTGCTCCAGCGTGCTGGCGAGAATTGCGATGAGCTGACAACAGCGCGGGCGGGAGAGGAAGGTGACGGTGATGGCTTCGGCCAGTGCCGGGACGTCGCCCGAGGGTTGGGCGCCGATGGCCCGTTCCAGCGCATCGACCAGCCCGACAAATTCGTCGCGGAAGAGCTCCAGAAGCACCTGCTCGCGGCTCTCGAAATAGCGATAAACATTGGACTTGGTGAAGCCGGCCTTGGCTGCGATAGCGTTGAGGCCGGCGCCCTGCGGTCCCTCGGCGTCGAACAGTTCCAACGCCGCCGCGAGCAGTTGTTCGCGGCGGAGATTGATCTGGTCGGGTTGGCGGGCACGCTGGAAGCCGGTCATGTCGCAAGACGTGTCCGAGCCACGGCTGGCTGTCAAGCCAGTGCCTTTTCGACGGCATATGTGACCTGGGTGAGGTCTTCGGAGACGGTCCAGAGGCGACGAGCGACATCGCCGTCTCTGGCGCGACGCGGCAGGCGCGCGGGCTTGGGCGGGCCTTTCATTTCCATCATCTGGCTGGGGCCATAGTAATCGAGCTTCTGCACATTGGGCGACGTTGCCGCCAGCATGGTGGGAATGGCGCCGGCGGCGGCGTCATGGCTGGCGAAAGACTTCAGAATGGCGGTACCAATGGCGGCAAGGCCCGTCATTTCGCCCGGGCCATTGGCGATCAGATCGGTGCGGGCGAAGCCCGGATGGGCCGAGACCGACAGGATATTCCAGCCATTGGCGTCGCTGCGCCGCTGCAATTCGCGCGCGAACAGCAGATTGGCGAGCTTGGAGGTGCCATAGGAGCGCATGGGGCCATAAAAGCGTTCGGACTGAAGATTGCTGAAATCGGCAGTGCCGATATGCGCGGCGCCCGAGGACACGGTGACGACGCGCGGCGCCCTTGCGGCGGCGAGCAGCGGCAGCAAGACGCCGGTCAGGGCGAAGTGGCCGAGATGATTGGTGCCGAATTGCAGCTCGAAGCCGTCGCTGGTGGTCTTGCGGGTCGGCGGGGTCATGACGCCGGCATTGTTGACCAGGATGTCGATCGGCGTGCCGGCGGCGCGGAGCCTTGTGCCGAAGGCGGCGATGGAGGCAAGGCTGCCCAGATCGACCATTTCGAAAGCGATATCGGCATTCGGCGCGGTGTAGCGGATGTGCGCCAGGGCATCGGCGCCCTTATTGGCGTTGCGGCCGGCCAGGATCACCCGCGCACCATGCTCGGCCAGCATGCGGGCGGTCTCGAGGCCGAGGCCCCCGGTGGCGCCGGTGACGACGGCCGCCTTGCCCGACAGATCGGGAATGTTGCGTTCGGAAAAATTCATGACGCCGCTCTCTATAAGAAACTGACGGTCTCTAATTAGGAGAACGAAGGTCTTTTGTCAAATCGGGTCAGCTACTGCCCTTGACGGCGTCGACCCATAGCCAGCGGGTTGGCAGGCCGTCATAGCCCGAGCCGTCATTCTCGGTGATCGCGATGGCGGCCCAGTCGCCCGCCGCCTGCAGATGTTCGCGCAACTGAGCGGCGTCGGGATAATTGTAGTATCGCCCCAAGGCGTCGCGGCCTTCGCCTCCGCCGGCCTTGAAGCTGGCGGTCAGCTGGCCGTCGGGCCGCAGGGCTCGGAAGATGCGGGCCAGGTCGTCGGTCAGTTCTTCGCGCGGGGCGTGCAGCAGGCAGGCGCAGGCCCAGACACCGTCATAGGCGGCGACATCATCGAGTTCGTGGAAGACCATGATGCGCACCGGGATGCCGAGCCGTGCCTGGGCTTCGGCCGCCAGTTCGGGCGAGGCATCCGAGGGGGTAACGGCCAGTCCCGCCGCCAGCATGGCTGCCGCGTCGCGCCCATTGCCGGTGCCCAGTTCAAGCACGGCGCCGCCGACAGGCAGCCGGGCCATGAAGGCTGCAAGCTGCGGCGTCGGCGCGGTAGCGTGCTCGACATAGGCGGCGGCATTGTCGGCGTAGAATTTGAGGGTCTTGGCATCGGGCATCAACTGCTCCAATGAAAAGACCCGGGATCGCTCCCGGGCCTCTGCTCATTCAGACAGACCAGAGATTACTGGATCTGGCCCTTTTCGACGAAAGCGCCGCCTTCGACGGCGAGTTCGACGATGATGCCGTCCACGTCGCCGGCTGCGTCGAAGTCGAGAGCGCCACCGGCACCTTCATAGTCGATGTCGGTGCCGGCCTTGATCAGCTCGACCGCCTTGGTCCACTCGCCGGGCAGGATCTTCTCGCCGGGAGCTGAAGCGACATCGCGCAGGGCAGCCGAGAGACCGTCACGCGAGGCCGAACCGTTCTTCTCGATGGCCAGAGCCAGGAGGAATGCGGCGTCATAGGCCTGGGGGGCGTAGGTGGCGTTGGCCACGAAGCCGTCGCTGGTGAAGGCGTTGTAGATGTCGACGGCAGCGCCTTCCGGAGCGCCCGCACGGGTGGCGATCAGGCCTTCGACAGCAGCGGCGTCGATGCCCGAGAGCAGGTCGTCGCCAACCATGCCGTCACCGCCCACATAGAGGGTGAAGTTGCCGGATTCGACGGCCTGACGCAGCACGGTGTTACCCGAAGCGTTGGCATAGGCGAGGATGACCAGGTTCTGCGAAGCGGTCAGGTTGCCCAGCTCGGCACGGTAGTCGGCCTTGCCTTCTTCATGGGCGACGTTGGCCGCCACGGTGCCGCCGCCGGCGGTGTAGGCAGCGCTCAGAGCATCGGCGAAGCCTTTGCCGTAGTCATTGTTGACATAGGTGATGGCGATGTCCTTGACGCCCTTGGCGAGGAGGAGCTCAGCCAGCTTCACGCCCTGGAGCGCGTCCGACGGGGTGGTGCGGTAGACGAGGTCATTGTCTTCGAGCGTGGTTAAGGCCGGAGCCGAGGAGGCTGGCGAGATGAACACGACATTGCCCGACAGGCCCGAGCCGTTGAAGGCGCCGATGGTTTCACCGGTGCAGAGTGCACCGACGACACCGACGACGTTGTCGGTGTTGATCACCTTGTCGGCGGCAGCAGCGGCAGCGGTCGCATCGCAAGCGCCGTCGGCCGAGATGATCTTGAGTTCGCCGCCCAGGATGCCGCCCTGTTCGTTGATCTGCTTCACGACCAGCTCGGCGCCGGCAAAGATCGGCGGGGTCAGGGATTCGATGGGGCCAGTGAAGCCACCGATGAAGCCGATGGTGGCGCCGGTATCCTGGGCAATGGCGGGCGCGGCGACTGCAAGCGTCGAGGCGGCAACGGCCAGAGTCAGGGTGTTCTTGAGATTGAGCATGTACGTCCCTCTGCTGGGTCGATCCGCCGGGAGGCTCTTGATCGAGCCAGTCTTTACGTGCGGAACGACGCGATAAAGGGGGCGCAACCCGCGCCCCGCTGGAGTGGACTGTTGCACATTTGATTGGCCCGAGTCACCTTGTATTGATTGGGAAATCGGCATGCTGCAGCAGTTGCTTAACGGGGGTGGTTTTTGCATAGAGTGGGGCCCCTGAAGAAGGCGTGGCAGGCATGAAGGCGAGGCTATTGCGAGCGGGATTGATGCTGTTCGCCATGCTGGCGGCCGGACCGGCTTTGGCTCAGATCACCGTGCTCGACCAGGCCCAGGATGCGGCGCCGCAAGCAGGGGCGCCCGCCGAACCGGAAGCGCCGCCGCCGCCCTGCGGCACCCAGCCGCTCACCATTGCCCGCATGGCCTGGCCCTCGGCCGAATTGCTGGCGGAAATCCATGCCCGCGTCCTGGCGCGCGCCTTTGGCTGCCAGGTGCAGGTGGCGCCGGGAGACCTTGCCGCCACCGCGTCCTCGATGGGCTCGACAGGGCAACCCGCCGTGGCGCCGGAAATGTGGGCAACCCGCGTCGCCGATGTGTGGAATGCCGGCGTCGAGGCGCAGATGCTGCGCCCGGCAGCACCCACCTACAAGGAAACGCAGTTCGAGGGCTGGTTCCTGCCCGATTACGTGACACTGGCGCATCCCGAACTGACCGGCGCCACCGGTCTCGCCGCAGCCCTGCCGACCTGGAACGGCGGGGCGCCCGTGCGCTTTATCTCCTGCCCGCCCGATTGGGCCTGCGCCCTGATCAATCGCAACCTGCTACGGGCACTGGGTCTGACGGGCCTGGTCGAGGTGATCGAGCCGGCCACCCGTTTCGAAATGGATACGCTGATCGCCGAAGCCGTGAGCCGCAGCGAGCCGATACTCTTCTATTATTGGCAGCCCAATGCCGTGCTGAGCCAGTTCAACTTTGTGCCGCTCGACATGGGCGCCTATGACGAGGAGGCGGCCAAGTGCCTGGCGCGCGTAGCCTGCCCCACGCCGTTGCCGAGCGCGTTTCCTGAAGAGACCGTTGTGGTGGCGCTGGCCGAATGGGTGTTTACCGACATTCCCGCCATCGCCGGCTATTTCCAGCGCTCGAGCCTTGATCTCACCGAGATGAACAGGTTGCTGGCCCAGCTCAACGAGCCGGGTGCCACGGTCGAGGGCGTTGCCGACCGTTTTGTCGCCGAGCAGCAGGGCATCTGGCAACGCTGGGTTGGTACGCCCGCCCAATAGGTCGTCGCGATCCTGTCATCCCAAATGTGTATGATGATCGGCCGCGTTTGCTAACTGATTGTTTTATATACAATTTTGTTGGCGCTTAACGTCGTCTTCAGATTTGGTGCCGATAAATTGGGGCCCATGTCTGGATCACCGCCGACCATGAATCCCGATTTCTCATCCATTCTCGCTGGTTACCGCCGCATCGCCATCGCGGCCGCTGTGGTCGTCATCGGCATCGTCACGGCGCGGATCGTGGTGTTTTTTGGACTGGCCGGGCCGGCTTTCGTAAACGTGCTGCCTGCCGCAAGCCTGCTGACGGGTCTGCTGCTGCTTGCCATACTCGGCTATGGTCACCGCTGGCTTTCGCGACGCCTCAGGGGCATCCAGCGGCAGGTGCAGGAAGCGCAGGCGCAGAATAATCGCGACGCGCTGACCGGTGTTTTTACGCGGGCCTATTTTCTGGACGCCCTGGCTGCGCATGTGTTCCACGGCTCGCAGACGCCGGTGGGCTATCTGCAGCTTGATATGGACAATCTCAAGATCCTCAATGACAGCGCCGGCCATTCGGCGGGCGATGCGGCACTGGTCCATCTGGGCCGGATCATCAGTCAGGTGGTGCCAGGCGCCCTGGTCGGGCGGCTGGGGGGCGACGAATTCGGCATCATGATACCGGGCCACGACAACAAGGCTGCCTTGCGTCGCCTGGGCGAAGCGCTGCTGCGGGCATTGGAGCGGCCGGTCAACATTTCCGGCAGGGCGGTGCGCCTTTCGGCCTCGATTGGCGTGGCACTGTCGCCGCAGGATGCGGTCGATGTGCCGGACCTGGTCACCAAGGCGGACCTGGCGCTCTACAAGGCCAAGAAGAACGGGCGCCATGCGGTGGTGGGCTTTGATCCCGACATGCTGGGCGACGAGCGGCACCGGCGGTTCGTCGAGCGTGAGCTGCGGGCCGCGCTGCTCATGGAAGAGCTGGAGCTGCATTACCAGCCGGTATTTGGCGTGGACATGACCATTCGCTCGCATGAGGCGCTGGTGCGCTGGCGCCATCAGGTGCGCGGCATGATCCCGCCGGCCCAGTTCATCCCGATTGCCGAGGAAAGCGACCTGATCGGCAAGCTGGGCGAATGGGTGCTGCGCCGCGCCTGCAGTGACATGGAAGCGCGGGGCGGATTGCCAGTTGCGGTCAACGTCTCGCCAGTGCAACTGCGCCAGGCCGATTTTGCTCGCAGCTTCGCGGCCATCCTCCAGGAGACCGGCACAAACCCCGGTTCCATAATCGTGGAAGTGACCGAGACGGTGCCGCTCGATGCCGGGGAAATCGAGATGGCCAACCTGGCTGCCTTGCGCAAGCTGGGCGTACGGATCGCCATCGACGATTTCGGCGCCGGCCATGCGAGCCTGCAGTATCTGCGCGGCTTTGCCTTCGACATCATCAAGATCGACCGCAGCTATGTCGCCAATATGGGCAGCAGCCGCATCGACGGCATGATCATCGCGGCGGTCTGCGACATCGCGCGCGCGCTGCCGGTGGAGGTGGTGGCCGAGGGCATCGAGACCCCGGAGCAGTTTACGCAACTGCGGCAGGCCGGATGCACCGGCTTCCAGGGCTATCTGCTCGGCCGCCCCCAGGCCCTGGACAAAGCGGGTACTGCGGTCGCTGCCTGACCCCGGCGACAGCCGCATGACAGGTTGGCCCTTCGTCTTTGTTGCATCCCGAGCAAGCGCACGGATATAAGGAGGCGGGGAAGCCTTGACGGCAGCGGGAGTAGTGACTTGGATTTGAAGCGCATCAACGATCACGTCAGCGTTTCCGGGCAGATACAGCCCGCTGATATTGCAGCGCTCAAAGCCGCCGGTTTCGTCGCCATCGTGAACAACCGCCCTGATGGCGAGTCGCCGGACCAGCCTGCCGGCGCTGAGATCGAAGCGGCCGCCAAGGCAGCCGGGCTTGCCTATTATGCCATTCCACTCGGCCGTGAGGGGGTTTCCTCCGACATGGTCGAAAAGACCAAATCCGTGCTCGAGGGGAGCGCGGGTCCGGTCTTCTGCTTCTGCCGTTCGGGGACGCGCTCGACTACCTTGTGGGCGCTGAGCCAGGCGGGAGAAATGGAAGCCGGCGAGATCATTCGTGAGGCGGCCGAGGCCGGCTATGACATGAGCCACCTCGCCGGCCACCTCAGCCGCGACTAGATCTGCTTTCGACGGTTGGACGGGCAACCGTTCGTACCGTCCGCCTACCTGAGCCGGACCCTCTGCGGGTCCTCAACCCCTTCTGCTCGGACGGACCTTTATGCCCATCAAGAAAATCCTCGTCGCCAACCGCAGCGAAATCGCCATCCGCGTGTTCCGCGCCGCCAATGAGCTTGGGCTTAAGACCGTGGCGGCCTATGCTGAAGAAGACAAGCTGGCGCTGCATCGCTTCAAGGCCGACGAGGCCTACCTGATCGGCAAGGGCAAGGGTCCGGTCGAGGCGTATCTGCAGATCGACGAATATATCCGCATCGCCCGTATTTCGGGCGCTGATGCGATCCATCCGGGCTATGGCCTGCTGTCGGAATCGCCGGAATTCGTCGATGCCTGCGAGGATGCCGGCATCATCTTCATCGGCCCGCGCGCCCAGACCATGCGCGACCTCGGCAACAAGGTTGCCGCCCGCAACATGGCGATCGCCTCCAAGGTGCCGGTGGTGCCCGCCACCGAGGCGCTGCCGGACGATCCCAACGAGATCAAGCGGCTGGCCGCCGAGATCGGCTACCCGTTGATGCTCAAGGCATCATGGGGTGGCGGTGGTCGCGGCATGCGCCGCATCATGGACGAGAGCACGCTGATCGCCGAGGTCTCGGAAGGCAAGCGCGAGGCCAAGGCCGCTTTCGGCAAGGACGAGATGTATCTCGAAAAGCTGATCGAGCGTGCCCGCCATGTCGAGGTGCAGCTGATCGGCGACGACCATGGCAACCTGGTGCATCTTTATGAGCGCGACTGCTCGGTGCAGCGGCGCAACCAGAAGGTGGTCGAGCGGGCTCCCGCGCCCTATCTCGACGACAAGGTGCGCAAGGAGCTGACCGACGCTGCGGTGCGCCTGGGCAATGCCGCCAGCTATCGCGGCGCCGGCACCGTCGAATTCCTCATGGATGCCGATACCGACAAGTTCTACTTCATCGAGGTGAACCCGCGCATCCAGGTGGAGCATACCGTCACCGAGGAAGTGACCGGCATCGACATCGTCAAGGCGCAGATCCACCTGCTTGACGGCGCCGTGATCGGCACCCCGGAATCGGGCGTGCCGCTGCAGCAGGACATTCGGCTCAACGGCAATGCCATCCAGTGCCGGGTGACGACCGAAGATCCCGAGCAGAACTTCATCCCCGACTATGGCCGCATCACTGCCTATCGCGGCGCCACCGGTTTTGGCGTGCGCCTCGATGGCGGCACGGCCTATGCCGGCGCGGTCATCACCCGCTACTATGATCCGCTGCTCGAAAAGGTGACCTGCTGGGCGCCATCGGCCGAGGAAGCCATCGCCCGCATGCACCGCGCCTTGCGCGAATTCCGCATCCGCGGCGTGTCGACCAACCTGGCTTTCCTCGAAAACATCATCACCCACCCGGACTTTGTCGAGAACCGCTACACGACGCGCTTCATCGATACGACGCCGGAGCTCTTCAACTTCAAGCCGCGCAAGGATCGCGCGACCAAGCTCCTGAGCTACATCGCCGACGTGACCGTCAACGGCCACCCCGAAGTGCGCGACCGGCCGCGGCCACCCGCAGAAGCGGCAGCGCCTGTTGTGCCGGAATTCCCGGTGCTATCAGCCGTCGAAGGCAGCCGGCAGATTCTGGATCGCGACGGTCCGGCGGCCTTGGCCAAGTGGATGAAGAAGCAGAGCCGCGTGCTCTTCACCGACACGACGATGCGCGATGCGCATCAGAGCTTGCTCGCCACGCGCATGCGCTCGTTCGACATTACCCGCATCGCCCAGGCCTATAGCCGTGGCCTGCCCAACCTGTTCTCGCTCGAATGCTGGGGCGGGGCGACCTTTGACGTGTCGATGCGCTTCCTCAACGAGGATCCGTGGGAGCGTCTGGCCAAGGTGCGCGAAGGCGCGCCCAATATCCTGACGCAGATGCTGCTGCGCGGCAGCAATGGCGTTGGCTACACCAATTATGCCGACAATGTCGTCAAGTTCTTCGTCAAGCAGGCGGCGGCCGGCGGCGTCGACATCTTCCGCGTGTTCGATTGCCTCAACTGGGTCGAGAACATGCGCGTGTCGCTCGATGCGGTCATCGAGGAGGGCAAGGTCGCCGAAGGCGTCATCTGCTATACCGGCGATGTGCTCGATCCCGATCGCGCCAAGTATGACCTCAAATACTATGTCGGGCTGGCGCAGGAGCTGGAAAAGGCCGGGGCGCATGTGCTCGGTCTCAAGGACATGGCTGGGCTGCTCAAGCCCGCCGCGGCGCGCAAGCTGATCGCGACGCTGCGCAACGAGACCAACCTGCCGATCCATCTCCATACCCACGACACGTCGGGCGCAGCCTCCGCTACGGTGCTGGCGGCGGTCGATGCGGGTGTCGATGCGATCGACGCGGCTATGGATGCCCTCTCTGGCACCACGAGCCAGCCGACCCTGGGTTCAATCGTCGCGGCTTTGGCCGGCGGCGAGCGCGACCCCGGGCTCGACGCCAAGGCAATCCGCCAGATTTCGTTCTATTGGGAAGCGGTGCGCACGCAGTACCGCGCCTTCGAGAGCGATCTCAAGGGCGGCGCCTCCGAAGTCTATCTGCATGAAATGCCGGGCGGCCAGTTCACCAATCTCAAGGAACAGGCGCGGTCGCTGGGTCTCGAAACCCGCTGGCACGAGGTCGCTCAGACCTATGCCGACGTCAACCAGATGTTCGGCGATATCGTCAAGGTGACGCCATCGTCCAAGGTGGTGGGCGACATGGCGCTGGCCATGGTTTCGGCCGGGCTGACCCGGGCCGATGTCGAAGACCCCAAGCGCGATATCGCCTTCCCCGATTCGGTGGTCGGCTTCTTTGCCGGTGACCTGGGCCAGCCCCCGGGCGGCTTCCCCAAGGAATTGCAGAAGAAGGTGCTCAAGGGCAAGCCGGCGCTGACCGAGCGGCCGGGCTCGTACCTGAAGCCCGTCGATCTTGACGCCGAGCGCAAGAAGATCGCCGACGAGGTGGGCCACCCGATCGACGATTTCCGTCTGGCTTCGTACCTGATGTATCCCAAGGTCTATTCGGACTTCGAAAAGACCCAGGATCGCTACGGTCCTACCGAGGCCCTGCCGACGCCGGTCTACTTCTATGGCCTCTCGGAAGGCGACGAGCTCTTCGTCGATATCGAGAAGGGCAAGACGCTGGTGCTGCAGTATCTCGGCCGCGCCCCGACCAATGAAAAGGGCGAAGTGCGTGTGTTCTTCGACCTCAACGGCCAGCCGCGCACCATCGTGGTGCCCGATCGCCTCAAGGCGGGCGAGGTCAAGGTGCGGGCCAAGGCGGTGCCGGGAGATGCCAAGCAGGTCGGCGCGCCGATGCCGGGCGTCATCTCGACGCTGGCCGTCAAGCAGGGTCAGTCGGTCACGGCCGGCGACGTGCTGTGCTCGATCGAAGCGATGAAGATGGAAACCGCCATCCATGCTGAGGTCGACGGGGTGATCGCCGAACTCTTGATCAAGCCGGGCGACCAGATCGACGCCAAGGACCTGCTGGTGCGGTTCGAATAAAAGCAGAGGCCCGGAGCGATCCGGGCCTTTCCTATTGTGCCTTCGCTACCGGGTCGACACCCATCGCCCCGGCGATCAGACGGAAATCGTGCTCGGTGATCTCGAACAGCCCAAAGCGCAGCTGGTAGCCCCAGTTGCTCCGGCCACCAGCGAAGTCCAGTTGCGCCAGCAGCGGGGCGATCGGCGCCTCATGCGCGTCGAAATAGGCTACGTCGCGCCGGTAGGCGGTCCATCCGCCCATCTCGCCGGGGTAGATTTCGCCCGGCTGCACGATGCCGATCGTGGTGAAGGACTGAAGGCCGTCCTTCTTGCCCATGATTTCGCTGGGCGAGTAGTAGGTCACGCCGTCGCCAGGCTGCACCCGTCGCAGCGGCGCAGCCTTGCCGTGATTGACCTGCATGGAGCCACCCGGCTTGCCCCGGCGGGCGTGCTCGGCCGATGCAACGGCGATCCAATACTTGGTCATGACATTCTCCTTTCAAGGGAGAATGTCATGCCGGGGTGTCACTTTCCGGCAGTGGCGATCAAACGCGGCGCGCGCGGCCGTCCACGGTCCGCCCATACTTGCCGGCATAGACCGGAACGGGTAGGCGGCTGACGATCCAGCTGACCATCATGGGCACCAGGATGATGTCATCGACCCAGCCCAGGAACGGGATGACGTCGGGGATGATGTCGATCGGATTGACCAGATAGAAGGCGACGAACAGGGTCGCGGCCTTGAGGTGGAGCGGGGTCTCGGGCGCGAAGAAAGCCTTCCAGAGCTGGACGACTTCCTTGCGGAAGAGGACGAGGCGGGGGAGGAGCATGTTCATCATGGCTCATAAATGGTCCCGGACGGCGATGGTTCAAGGCCGTGGCGATCACATCACCGCGCGTCCTGCCTTGATCGCATAGAGCACGTGCGGCGCCAGCGGGTGGTCTGGTGGAATTTCCGGATGCATGAAGTCAGCGTCCGCGTCGTAGCGCATGCCTATTTTCTCCATCACCCGGCGGCTGGGCAGATTGGTCGTCGCTGTTATGGCGACAATTTCGCTCTGCCCCAGCTTGTCGAAGGCGTAGTCGATAACGGCGCGGGCGCCCTCGGTTGCCAGGCCCTGACCCCAGACAGGCCTGGCCAGTTGCCAGGCAATCTGGATTTGCGCTGACGAACCGGTGGCGGCTCTGAGGCTCAGACCGAAGCCTGTCAGCCCCAGCATGCCGATGAACAGGCCGCTCTGCTTGTCAATTGCCGCCAGCATGCCTGTGCCGAGCGTCGCATACTCGGCAATTGCTCGGTCCATGCGGGCATTGGCGGCAGTGCTATCAAGCATGCCGAGCGCAAAGCGCCGCACTTCGGGATCAGCAAAGATGGCCGCGTTGGGCAAGCGGTCTTGCTCTTCGAAGGGCCGAAGCAGCAGGCGGTCGGTCACTATTTCCATCGTGCCGCGCCTACTCCAGAGTCCCAACCACCGGCCACCCACCCGCGAATGTCAGCGGCATCAGATAGAGGTTCGGCGTACCGCCTTCCTTGAAATTGTAGAAGTGGAAGACCAACCACGGTGCGCCATCGCGGAGAAACACCTCCTGGCCGCCCGGTCCGATGAAACGGTCCTGCGTGGCAAGCAGTTCGGTGCCGCCGCCTTCGAGCATCGGCTTGCCTGACTTGTCCAAATAGGGCCCCTCGATCGCGTCGGCGCGGCCGACCATGATGCGGTAGGTCGAGGCGATGCCGCGGCAGCAGGCGTCGAAGGAGACGAAGAGGTAGAACTTGCCCTCATGCTCGAGGATGGCCGGCGCCTCGATGGCGTCGCCATTGCGGCCGGCGATGAAGCTGGCCTTGGCGCCCTCCAGCGGCATGCCGCTGGTCGGGTCGATCTCGATCAGCCGAATGCCCTGCCAGTAGGAGCCATAGGTGAGCCAGGCACGGTCACCGCTGTCGATGCGGAAGGGGTCGATGGCGTTGTAGTCGTCGCCCTGATGCGAGCGCAGCACCAGGCCCTGATCGACCCAGCCCTCTGTGGGCGTGGCGGCCTTGAGGTCGTCATTGGTCATCAGGCCGATGACGCTGTCATTCTTGCCGAAACTCGAGACCGAGTAATACATGAAATGGGTGCCATCATGCTCGGTGACCGAGGGTGCCCAGATATTCTTGGGCGTGAAGCCCATTTCATCGATGACCCATTGCGGCATCTTGCCGGGAATGGCGCCCGCTTCCTGCCAGTTGATGCCATCCGGCGAGGTCTTGGTGCGTATCTGCCCGCCATCGCGCGAGCCTTCGACGCCAGTGGCGAAGGAGGCAAAGCCGTCCTCCAGCACAGCGATACTGGGGTCGTGGATGGCGATATTGCCGGTGAGCGGCTGCGCCACCGCCGGGGTGGCGAGCAGCATCAGCATGTGCAGGATGATTGGCTTCAAGGGGTCAGTCCTCCGCGATCCCGCAGCAGTTTGACGATCGCCATGGCGTGACCATGGCCGAGGCCATAATCAGCCTTGAGCCAGTCGGTGATAACAGTGGCCTTGGTGCCGGGCTTGGTGAAGCCCTTGTCGGTCGCCAGCTTGATGAAGCCGTCGGGCGTCACGCCGGTCTGCTTTTCGATATTGTCGAGATAGGCCTGGAAGGACATTTGCTGGCTCCTTGTGTCTAGCGAGAAACGACGAGCCGCACCGCGTCGGTTCGACACAATCGAGAAACATTGCGTGGATACGATAGCAGGCTTATTTCTCACTCAGAACCAGAGGATGTTGTGATGGCTGGCCCGGCAATGCGCAGGCAATCGGTTGGTGTGGATGTCGGCGGCGTGCTCGTCGGCGGCGGCGCGCCCGTCGTCGTGCAGTCGATGACCAATACCGATACGGCCGATATCGACGCGACGGTGAAGCAGGTCATGCAACTGGCGCGGGCCGGTTCGGAAATCGTGCGCATCACTGTCGATCGCGACGAGTCGGCCGCTGCCGTGCCCATCATTCGCGATCGGCTGGCCTTCATGGGCTATGACGTGCCGCTGGTGGGGGACTTCCACTATATCGGCCACAAGCTGCTGACCGACCATCCGGCATGCGCCGAAGCGCTGGCCAAGTATCGCATCAATCCGGGCAATGTCGGCTTCAAGGCCAAGCGCGACACGCAGTTCTCGACGCTGATCGAGATCGCCAACCGCTACGACAAGCCGGTGCGTATCGGGGTGAACTGGGGTTCGCTCGACGAGGAACTTCTTACAAAGCTGATGGACGAGAATGCCGCTTCGGCCGAGCCGATTTCGGCGGCCGCCGTGCAGCGCGAGGCGATCATCCAGTCGGCTTTGCTGTCGGCGCGCCGTGCCGAAGAATTGGGCATGGGGCGCGACAAGATCATCCTCTCGACCAAGGTGAGCGACGTCCAGCACCTGATCGCGGTCTATCAGGACCTGGCGGCGCGCTGCGACTATGCGCTGCATCTGGGCCTCACCGAAGCCGGCATGGGGACCAAGGGCGTCGTGGCCTCCTCGGCGGCGCTCGGCATCCTGCTGCAGCAGGGCATTGGCGACACGATCCGCATTTCGCTGACGCCCGAGCCGGGCGGCGACCGCACCACCGAGGTCAAGGTGGCGCAGGAGCTGCTGCAGACCATGGGCTTCCGCCAGTTCCTGCCGGTGGTGGCGGCGTGCCCCGGCTGCGGCCGCACCACCTCCACTACGTTCCAGACGCTGGCCAAGGATATCCAGGATCATCTCTCGGCCTCGATGCCGGAATGGCGCGAGCGCTATCCCGGAGTCGAGACGCTGTCGGTGGCGGTCATGGGCTGCATCGTCAACGGACCAGGCGAGAGCAAGCATGCCAATATCGGAATTTCCCTGCCGGGTACCGGTGAAACGCCGGCTGCCCCTGTTTTCGTCGATGGCGAGAAGGTCGCCACCCTGCGTGGTGGCGACGTAGCCGACCAGTTCAAGGTGATGGTGGCGGACTATATCGAACGCAAGTTCGGCACTGGGCAGAAGACGGCGGCGGAGTAGCTAGGCCTTGGCCTTGTCCTGCTGCCAGTCGGGCAGCGGAAACACCCGGTCATAGGCCCAGTTAAACACCAGCGCATAGGCCATATAGAACAGGGCGAAGGCGATATCCATCAGGAATGCCTGCCATAGCGAGATGCCCAGGTAGAGGCCGATCAGCGGCATGAGCATGGCCAACAGACCTAGCTCGAACAGCACGGCATGGGCGATGCGCAGCGGCAGCGACTTCAGCGTCGTGCCCGCGAACCGCGCCATGGCGTGGTCGAAGCCCAGGTTGAACGCGTAGTTCCAGGCCATGGCGACAGTGGCGCTGCCGATGACGATGACGGCGCTGTCGCCGGCATGCAGGTGGAAGACGACAGCGCCAAGCGGTGTCGCGAGCAGAATGCCGATGATTTCGAAGCTGATGGCGTGACGGATGCGGTCGGCGGTCTTGCGCATGGAAACCCCCATACTCAGCGGGCCGTCCCGAAACGATGCCCGATATGGGGGAGGTCGTCCTCGCGGTGGATATAGGGCTGAGGGGTCGCCAAGGCAAGGCCGGGGTAATGTGGTGCCGTTACAACCCGGTTAGGCTGCTACTCCAGGTCGCCCGGCGGCAGGCAGGCGTCGACCCATTTGTTGCCGCAGAGTTCGGCCAGGCGGTCGACCGTCAGCCGCACCGAGGCATGGGTGTCGCCGCCGGCGGGGATCATCAGGTCATAGACCTTGATGGAGATATCGAGATAGATCGGCAGCGGATCGGGTAGGCCGAAGGGGCAGACGCCGCCGACCGGGTGACTGGTCAAACGCAGCACATCCTCGGCGCCAAGCATGCGCGGGCGGCCGCCAAAGGCGGTCTTGGATTTCTGGTTGTCGAGCCGGGCATCGCCGCGCGTCACCAGCAGAAATTCCTCGTCGCGTACGCGAATGCAGAGGGTCTTGGCGATCTGGCCCGGCTCGACGCCATGCACGGCGGCGGCGAGCTGCACAGTGGCGGTTGAGGTCTCGGTGACTTCAACGAACAGATCTGGCGCGCGCGCAGCGAGATCGGCTTGAACGGAGGCGAGGGACATCTGGGGCTTTCAGAACAGGCGGGCGAGCATGGCTTCGTAGTCTGCGCGCATCTTGTAATGGATCGGCGCCGTGAGAGCCCGGCGCAGGAAATCGGGCTCAATCTCGCGCTCGCCATCGAGCGCCATCAGGGCGCTGACGGTGATGCGCTCGCCGCCATAAGGCGTCAGCGCAACCTCCATGCCGGCTTCGACGCTGCCCGGCTGCAGCACGCGGCAATAGGCACCGGGCCGGCCGGCGCGGTGGAAGCGCCGGACAAAGCCGCGATCGCCCATGCGCGCAGCAAAGGTCATGCAGGGCGTGCGGTGCGAAGTAACTTCCAGCACAACCTCACCAATGGTGAAGCGGTCGCCGACGGCGACACTGCTGCCCTCGACGCCCGATATGGTCAGGTTATCGCCGAACGTGCCAGGCTCGATGCTGCGGTTGAGTTCGGTGGCCCACCACAGATAATCATCGGCGAAATAGAGGTAGATCGCCTGGTCGGCCCCGCCATGGTGCTTGCGGTCGCAGATGGCGTCGCCTGCCATGCCGAGCCGCTCGATCTCGGCGGTGGCGACTGACGTCTTGATGATGCCGGTCAGCGGCTTGTAGCCGGCAATGTGCTGGGCGGTACCGAGGTTGACGCTGAGCAATTTGGCCATGTCAGTGCTCCCGACTGGCGAAATAGCGCACCGTGGCGCGCAGGCCGTCGGCCTTGGGGCCGAAGGTGCGCAGGGCCGAGAGCGCGTCATTGACGGTCTGATTCAACCGGGCGCGGGCGCCCTCGACGCCAAGCTGGGCCACCAGCGTCTGCTTGCCATGGGCAGCATCCTTGCCGGTGGCCTTGCCCATGGCCTCGGCTGTCGCCGTGACGTCGAGGATGTCGTCGGCGAGCTGGAAGGCACGGCCGGCAGCTTCGGCATAGACCGTCAGCACCGA
Organism: uncultured Devosia sp.; assembly: GCA_965650055.1. GTDB lineage: Bacteria > Pseudomonadota > Alphaproteobacteria > Rhizobiales > Devosiaceae > Devosia. Next base: position 18,596 of record CBFGMY010000013.1, on the reverse strand, counting down.
CAGCGCCCGTGCATCGGCGCCGCCGATAATGGCACCCATGCGCACGCTGGCGCGGATCAGGGCGCCGGTCTTCATCGCCTGCATGGTCGATATCTCGTCGGCGGACAACCCGGCCGCTTCACCGTCAATGTCACGCATCTGCCCGCCCACCATGCCCCCGGCGCCGGAACCGGCGACAAGTTCGCCCACCAGCGCGATGCGCACCGCAGGATCGGGGTGGCAGGTTGGATCGGTCAGAAGGCCAAAGGCGTGGGTCAAGAGGCCATCGCCGGCGAGGATGGCTGTGGCCTCGTCATAGGCCTTGTGCACGGTGGGGCGGCCGCGCCTCAGATCGTCGTCGTCCATGGCCGGCAGGTCATCGTGCACCAGCGAATAGCAGTGCACCATCTCCACCGCGAGCCCGGCGGGGAGCGACTGCGGCGCGGGCACGTTGAAGATGGCCGCGGCCTGACGCACCAGAAGGGGCCGCAACCGCTTGCCCCCAGCGAGGCTGCCATGGCGCATGGCATCGAGCAGACGGGCCGGGGCGGGACCGGGGCCCGACAGGCGCGCAACATCGAGTTGCTGCGCCAGTGCGGTTTCCACGGCTTTGGCGCAATCGGCGATGTCGGTGGAGAAATCGTACATGGAGATGTTGCTAGCCGTTTGAATGCAGAGCGGCAAGATGGCGGCACGACCTCGTCCTTCGACAGGCTCAGGATGAGGTCTACTGAAATACCGCATCCAAAGTAGACCTCATGGTGAGCTTGTCGAACCACGAGGTCGTGCCACTGGATTGGCCGAGGCCGCTCGGCTATTGCACTGGCATGGCACGACGACGCAAAGCAAAGGGCATCTGGCGCATCCTGCATGGGCTGGGCATCGCCCTGGCAGTGCTGGTCGCCATCCCTGTCGTTCTCACGCCGGTCTATCTGTTCGTCGACCCCGTCTCGGTGCCGATGCTGGAGCGCTATCTCAGCGGCCGGCCGGTCGACCGCGAGTGGCGTGACATTGGCGACATTTCCGACCGGCTCAAGGCGGCGGTAATTCTGTCGGAAGACGGACAGTTCTGCCGGCACTGGGGCGTCGATCTGGGCGCGCTGCGCGAGGAGGCGCAGAATTTCATTGATGGCAAGGAGGCGCGCGGCGCGTCCACCATCACCATGCAGGTGGTGCGGAACCTGTTCCTGTGGAACGGCCAGAGCCTGGTCCGCAAGGCTCTGGAAGTGCCGCTGGCGCTCTATATCGACCTGGTGCTGCCCAAGCGGCGGATCATGGAAATCTATCTCAACATTGCCGAGTGGGGGCCCGAGGGGCAGTTCGGCGTGGCGGCTGGTGCGCGCCGGGCCTTCGGCATCGTGCCCCAGGATCTCGACTGGCGCACGGCGGCCTTGCTGGTCACGGCTCTGCCCAACCCGCTGCTGCGCCAGCCGGGGCGGCCGTCCGACGGCATGCTGCGCATCGCCGCCATCGTTCAGGATCGCGTGGCCGAATATGGTGAGCGAGCCAATTGTGTGGGCGAGGGTGGCCGCCTGTCGCTCTAGGCCGCCGCCGCGCCGTCGCCTGCCAACAGGTCGGCCAGCGCCATCAGTTGACGGTCGCGAATGCCCAGCTCGCGCAGATGCCGCGCCGTATTGAGCACATAGTCGACATTGCGGCCCGACAGGCCAACGCCGGCTCGCACCATGGCCAGTTGCTGGTCGAGATCGAGATGGCCGGCAAATTGCTCGTGCCGCTCGTCGACGAGGAATGCCAGCGCCTTGATGGTCCGCCCATCGGCGAGCCGCACCGGACGCATGACATCGCGATAGACCGAGGTCACCTGTTCGCGTTCCTGCAGATAGGCATAGACCTGCGGCCACTCGGCATCGGCGACTTCGAACACCATGCCGCGGCAGGAACCGCCGCGCGTCAGGCCGAAAACCAGGCCAGGTCGCTCGACCGTGCCCCGATGGTGGTGCGAGACGATGGAGAGACTGCGATGAGCGCCTCGGAGCAGCCCCTGCTGCGCCGAGACATGCAAAAATCCCGGATTCCAGATGAGGGATCCGTAGCCGAAGACCCAGTGGGTCGCTGTGTTATCCAAATCACTCATCGCCATAACCTGAACAGAAACCTAGGCAAGCTTGCTGGGCAAGGCAATTGCCCCCGTTTCGATAGCGGCCATGCGAGCATGCGGCGACCCGGATTTGCCGGCGCGGGCTGCCCGCAATCGGCGGTGATGGCGTCCGCCGGCCTGCGCAGGTAAGAGTGCCGCCCATGACAAAACGAATCATCATTCTTGGCAGTGTCGTCGTGGTGGTTATCGTGCTGTGGAGCGCCGCCTGGCTGGTGCTGTCGGGCATGATCAAGCAGAATATCACGACGCTGGCCTCCACCGACGGCGTCACCACGCCGAACATGGTCTGCGGGACGCTTGAGGTCGGCGGCTTTCCGTTCCGCTTTGACGTCGATTGCGAGACGGCGCGGATTGTCAGCGGCGATATCGTGGTGGATGTTCCCGGAATCCGGGCGAGCATACTGGTCTATCGGCCGTTCCAGCTTCGGGTCTCGGCGCTGGGGCCGCTGCAGCTCGCCGACAATTTTACCGGCACACGCAATGCGGTGGCATGGTCGAGCCTTGAGGCAAGCGTCCGCCTCGATAATTGGCGCATCGCCCGTGGCTCCATCTCGGGCAAGGACCTGGTCTGGAGCGATACGCTGTTCGGCGACGCCCTGATCGCCCAGAGCCCGCTGGTGGAGCTGCATCTGCTCGACATTCCCGAGCAGCATGATGCGGAACGGCACCTGGCCGCGATGGCGCTCTATGCGCCGGTTCAGGGCCTGTCCTGGCCCGGGCTGACGCTCGCGGGCACCAATGCTGAAATCCAGCTGGAACTGACGGGCCTGCCCGACGACGTCAGGAACTGGGGCGATCCGATGTTGCTGCGCAACCTGCAGCAATCGGGCGGGGCGCTGAAGGTCGTGGCCATCCACGGCACCGACGCCGCCTCGACACTGGATGCACAGGGTGAGCTGCAGCTCGATCCGCAGGGATTGCTGGACGGGTCGATCGGCATCAGCTCGACGGGCGTGGCCGAGCGGATCGGGCCCTTGCTCGAAGAGCCGTGGCGCACGCTGGTGCTGGGGACGCCCTCAGCCATCGGGGCTCATACCAACCAGCTCAATTTCCGCGCCGGCGCGGTATTTTCGGGCCTCGTGCCGATCGCCGCGGTACCGCCACTGTTCTAGGCGTCGTCGCCGCCGCCATGCTCGCGCACGAAGGGGATGGTCGGGGCGGGCGGCGCCTCGTGCGGGCGGCCGAAATCGGCTGCCGCCGTTTCCTGGCCGGCCGAGATGATCGAGCGGCGGATGGCGCGGGTGCGGGTGAAGATCGATTCGAGCGCCGGGCCGTCGCCGGTTTCAACGGCCTTCTGCAACACGCTGAGATCGCCGAGGAAGCGGCCGAGCATTTCGAGCACGGCGTCGCGATTGGTGAGGAACACGTCGCGCCACATCACCGGATCGGAGGCGGCGATGCGGGTAAAGTCACGGAAGCCGCCGGCCGAGAACTTGATCACTTCCGACTTGGTAACCGATTCCAAATCGTCGGCCGTACCCACGATATTGTAGGCGATCAGGTGCGGGATATGGCTGGTGATGGCCAGCACCATGTCATGGTGGCCCGCTTCCATGATTTCGACATTGCTGCCCATGCCTTCCCAGAAGGCGGCCAGCTTTTCAGTATGAGCCGGCGAGGCCTCGGGCTGCGGCGTCAGGATGCACCAGCGACCGGCAAAGAGCTCGGCAAAGCCGGCAGCAGGGCCGGAATGCTCGGTGCCGGCGATGGGATGGCCGGGGATGAAGCTGACGCCGGCGGGCAGGTGCGGCGCCACGACCTTGACCACATGCGCCTTGACCGAGCCGACATCGGAGACGATGGCGCCGGCTGATAGCGCTGGGCCGATCGCTTTGGCGATATCCTCATAGGCGCCGACGGGCGCGCAGAGGATCACCAGATCGGCGTCGCGCGCCGCTTCGGCGGCGTCGAGCGTATAGATGTCGCCCAGGTCGAGGTCGCGGGCCTGATCGAGCGTTTCCTGCTTGCGGGTGGCGATGGAGATGACCTCCACCAGCCCCTGCCGCCGCGCGGCCAGGGCAATGGACGAGCCGATGAGACCGATGCCGATAAGGGCAAGCTTGCGGAAGTGGACGCTCATGAAATCTTGCTCAGTGCTTTGAGAATGCCGGCAACGCCGACCATGGCTTGTTCGGAACCGATGGAAATGCGCAGCCCATTGTCTATGCCATAGGAGGCGCCGATTTCGCGCACGATGAGGCCGCGCTCGCGCAGCGTCTCGAACGCCATGGCGGCCGAGGCGGCGTCGGCAAACAGCACCATGACGAAATTGGCCTGGCTGGGCACGACGCGCATGAAGTTGGACTGGAGCTCTGCCGTCAGCCAATCGCGCCACTTGGCGTTGTGCTCGCGCAGCCGCGCCGTGAACTCGACATCGCGTGTCGCGGCAGCGCCGGCCAGCTGTGCCGGCAGGTTGACGTTGAACGGGCCGCGGATGCGGTTGATGGCGTCGACCACATGGGCCGGGCCCACCATCCAGCCGATGCGTGCTGCGGCCAATCCCATCTTGGAGAAGGTGCGCACCATGACGACGTTCTGCGCTTCGCCCACCAGGTCCAGCCCGACCGAATAGTCGGCCGCGGTGACATATTCGGCATAGGCGCTGTCGATGACGAGCAGGATATCGGGGCGTAGCCCGGCATGCAGCCGCCGCACTTCGGCATCGCTGAGATAGGTGCCGGTGGGGTTGTTGGGATTGGCCAGCCAGACCACCTTGGTGCGGGGGGTGACTGCGGCCAGCAGCAGATCGACATCGGCGGTATAGTCGGTCTCCTCGACCATGACGATATCGGCGCCGGTGGCTTTGGTGATGATCGGATAAACCGAGAAGCCATAGCGGTTCATCACCGCCTCGTCGCCCTGGCCGAGATAGACCTGCGCCAGCAGATGCAGCAGGTCGTCCGAGCCGTTGCCGCAGACGATGCTGTCGGCGTCGATGCCATGCACCTCGGCCAAAGCCGTGCGCAGGATTTTCGAAGAGCCCTCGGGGTAGATTTCGAGGTGGTCGGCCGCGGCGCGGAACGCCTCCATCGCCTTGGGGCTGGCGCCGAGCGGGCTTTCATTGGCCGATAGCTTGATCGCATTGCTGCCCGGCGCGCCGGACTTGCCGGGCAGGTAGGGCGCAATGTCGAGAATGCCGGGCTGGGGAACAGGGCGGAGAGTGTCGTCGGACATGAAGGAACGCCAGGGCGGAAAATCGCGCGGACCATAGTCAAAGCGGGGGCGGAAGGCAAAGCGGTTCTCGTGAGACCTCAATGGTGAGCTTGTCGAACCACGAGATCGGGAACGCCGATCCTGCCACGACCTCGTCCTTCGACAGGCTCCAGGATGAGGTCGACTGCTGGCTCAGCTCTGCCTTGCCGTGGCCGCGCTCATGCCCGGTACGCGCACGAAGCGTTCCTCGCGCTTGCGGCGCGGCACGGCCGGGAAAGCTTCCTTGCGGGCGCGCACGCAGATGACCCCGCTCATCGCAGGGCCGAACAACCTGCCGACCCGCTCGAAGAGGCGAGTGGATTTCAGTACGATCGAGCTCTGGAAGGGCGGCAGGAAGAGGCCGTCGCGCCAGGCCTCGGGCACGAAGCTGTGGTCGCGCAGCAGCTTGTCGAGCTGGCCGCCGGAATAGGGACTACCCGAGCCGAAGGGCGTGTTGTCCCGCTGGGCCCAGATGCCCCGCCGCCGCGGCACAACAAGGATCAGTTGTCCATTGGGGGCGGTGACGCGCCAGAGTTCGCGCATCAGTTCCTCGGCATCGGCGACATGCTCGATCGCATGGATGGCGATGGTGAGATCGATGGCGGCGTCGGTCAGCGGCATCTCGAGCGGGTCGCACAAGACAGTATGCGACGGACCCTCGCGCGGCCAGGCCGAGGCGCCCTGCCGGGCCGGCATGAAGGCCAGCACGCGCTCGGCCTTGTCGAGGGCGAAGCGCAGATAGGGGGTGGCGAAGCCAAGGCCCAGCACCCGCTTGCCCGTCACGTCTTCGGCCAGGCCGATGACCTGCTCACGCACAAGCGCGCGCGAAATGCGCCCGAGCGGGGATTTGTAGTAGGCAATGAGGCGGGTGACATCGGCGGTCATGTGCGCGACTTTGCCGCTTTCCCAGGGACTTGTCCAACAGCCGGTTGTCATGTGGAACGGGCATGCCTAGCTTTCAAGTTCTTGCTGTTGAAGGAGTGCCGCCGTGAGTCTGATCGTCGATGTGTTTCCCGCCCGGAGCGATAATTTCGGCTACCTGGTGCATGACACCGCCAGCGGGCGCACCGCCGCTATCGACGCGCCCGAGACGGCCGCGATCAAAAGTGCCCTGCTGCATCGCGGCTGGACCCTGACCGACATCTTCATCACCCACCACCATATCGACCATGTGGAGGCCATCCCGGAACTCAAGGCGGAATTCGGCGTGCGGGTGGTGGGGCCGCGTGGCGAAGCCGACAAGATTGCCGGCCTCGACGAACTGGTGGCGGGCGGCGACACGGTCACGCTGGGCGAGACCACGTTTCAGGTCTATGACGCGCCGGGCCATACGCTGGGCCACATCGTCTTCCACGACCGGGCAGGCAGGCACCTGTTCACCGCCGATGCGCTGTTCTCGCTGGGCGTGGGTCGCATGTTCGAAGGCACGCCGGGACCGATGTGGGCTGGCGTCAAGGCGCTGCGCGACCTGCCGGATGATACGCTGGTTTATTGTGGGCACGAGTATACCGCCAGCAACGCCAAATTTGCGCTCTCGATCGACCCGGACAATGTTGCACTGCGCAAGCGGGCGGCCGAAGTGACGGCCCTGCGCGAGGCTGGGCGACCAACCATCCCGTTCCTGCTGGGCGAAGACAAGGCGGCCAATCCGTTCCTGCGTGCCGATGATCCAATGCTGGCGCGGCATTATGGGCTCGAAGGCGCCGATCCGGCCGAGGTGTTCGCCGCCATCCGCCGGGGCAAGGACAATTTCTGAGTTCTGATTTTGGAAGAGCCGGGACGGTCCCCGGCTTAACCATGCTCCACTTTGGGAGCGGAAATCGTTAACAAAACGTTAGCATCTGGCACGAGGATTGCCCCTTATAGGGCATAGGGCCAGATGTGGTGTTTCATTTTGAGACAGGCTGGCCCGCTTTGAGACAAGCGAGGCAAAATTGGCCAGTTCTGACACAAAGCCCGCCGGTCTGCCTGTTCTCGTCGGCACGCCGCGCCCGCGTCCCTCGCTTTTGCGCAACCCGACCGGCGCTGCGTTTGTCAGCCAGCTGCTGGCCGAGCGCAACAACCTGGCGCCGCAGCGCGCCCGCCGGCGCGGCAATGCCGAAGGCGCCATCGGGGCATATGCCGCTGGCGCCAAGGTGGCGGTGAAACGCATGCCGGTGGGTTACCGCACCAGTATCGTTGCCTGATACCCGGCTCCCTCCCCTCTGTGAGGGAAGGGACGATTGCGGTGATGAGCCTAGTGGCCCGCCGTCATGTCACGCGTTGCCGAGGTGATGGACATGGTGAAGCCGGCGACGACGTCAATCAACGCCATGACCAGCAGGATGAAAAACACCGTGCTCGAGGCGGCGCCGAGCAGCAGGAATTCCACCAGAATCACCACGAAAACGATCATCGAGAGCATGTGCTCGATGATCGAGACCGAGCCGATGCGGGTGGATTTCAGCAGTTCGAAGAACAGCAGGATGAGCGAGCCGATGATGAGCAGGTCGCCCACCGATACGGCCCACGGCACGCCCGAAACCATGGCAATGTTGAGCACGGTATTGCTCCAGCCGGCCGGATTGCCGCCCAGGAACAGGAAAACCACCACGTTGTAGATCAGGAACGGGATGATCAGCAGCGGCGGAATGAACGGCCCGGTGCGGCGGGGCGCCCCGCCAACGGGTGGCACATAGACGTGTTCGACCAAGTGAGCTCTCCTTGTTCCCTGATGCGCGGACCATGCCAGATTGCTGGTCCGCCGCAAAGGCTGCGTAGTGGGGCGGAGATGAACGGAGGCTGAGTGGGGAGGGAGACCAACCACCGCGCGGTACCTCCCCCTTGACGGGGGAGGTTAGGAGGGGGTGTGGCTTAGCCCCGATATCGGGGCCAATCGCCCCCCACCCTGACCCTCCCCGCAAGGGGGAGGGTGTCGACTGATAGATCAGCGGTTCAGCTTTAGCGGGCCCACCATCTGTTCGGGCTTCACTTCGGCGTCGAATTCCTCGCCGGTCAGCAGGCCCAGTTCGATCGCTGTCTCGCGCAGGGTGCCGCCATTCTTGTGGGCGGTCTTGGCGATCTTGGCGGCGTTGTCGTAGCCGATCTTGCGGTTGAGCGCGGTGACCAGCATCAGCGACTGGTCGACCAGCTGCTTGATGCGCTTGCGGTCGGGCTCGATGCCGATGGCGCAGTTGTCGTTGAACGACTTTGCACTGTCCGCAAGAAGCCGTACCGACTGCAGGAAATTGTAGGCGATGACGGGCTTGAAGACGTTGAGCTCGAAATTGCCCTGGCTGGCGGCAAAGCCGATGGCGGCGTCATTGCCCATGACATGGGCGACCACCATGGTCATGGCTTCGGACTGGGTTGGATTGACCTTGCCCGGCATGATGGACGAGCCGGGCTCGTTTTCCGGGATGATCAGCTCACCCAGGCCCGAGCGGGGGCCCGAGGCCAGCCAGCGCACGTCATTGGCAATCTTCATGAAGGCGACGGCGAGTTGCTTCAGAGCACCCGAGGTGCCGACAAAGGCGTCGTGGCCGGCCATGACGGCATATTTGTTGGGGGCGGTGACGAAGTCGTGGCCACTCAGGGTCGCGATTTCCTTGGCCACGGCCACGGCATAGTCGGGGTGGGCATTAAGCCCGGTGCCGACGGCCGTGCCGCCCAGCGCCAGTTCCTTGAGCTGCGGAATGGTCGCCTTGATGGCCTTGATGGCTAGGTCGATCTGGGCGACCCAGCCGCTCATTTCCTGGCCCAGGGTCAGTGGGGTCGCGTCCTGCAGGTGGGTGCGGCCGATCTTGACCACATCCATGAACTCTTCGGCCTTGGCATTGAGCGTGTCGCGCAGCAGCTGGACGCGCGGGAACAGGTAGTTCTCCAGCGCCTCGACGGCGGCGATATGCATGGCGGTGGGGTAGGTGTCGTTGGACGACTGGCTCATATTGACGTGGTCATTGGGGTGCACGGGCTTCTTGGAGCCCATGGTGCCGCCGGCCATCTCGATGGCACGGTTGGAGATGACCTCGTTGACATTCATGTTGGACTGGGTGCCCGAGCCGGTCTGCCAGACGACGAGCGGGAAGTGATCGGCCAGCTTGCCCTCGATCACCTCGTTGGCAGCGGCGACGATGAGGTCGCGGGTCTTCTCGTCGAGCAGGCCCAGCTTGTGATTGGCGAGCGCAGCGGCTTTCTTGAGCACGCCGAAGGCGGTGACGATCTCGGTGGGCATCTTCTCGCCGCCGATATCGAAGTTGACAAGGCTACGGGCGGTCTGCGCGCCATAATACTTGTCGGAGGGAACCTCGATGGTGCCCATGGTGTCCGATTCAACGCGCGTGCTCATGGCAAACTCCCGAATAGATGCCGCGCCCCGGCGGCAGGCAAAGAAAAACGGCCGATCTCGTCAGAGACCGGCCGTCGAATATCAGATCAGCGCATGGGCGCCAAACAGCCTTTCGGCTTACTTCTTGACGTCGAGGATCTGGCGACCGCGATACATGCCGGTCTTGAGGTCGACGTGATGCGGGCGGCGCAGCTCGCCCGAATCCTTGTCTTCGACGTAGGATGCGGTGGCAAGAGCGTCGGCCGAGCGGCGGAAGCCGCGCTTCATCGGCGAGGTCTTTCGTTTTGGCACTGCCATGGTCGGTACTCCGAATTCAATATCGTTGCGCCGCCAAAGCGGCCCAGAGAGTTCATCTCTGAAAGGGATTGGTGGGCTCTATAGAGCAAGTAACAGGGCTTGGCTAGGGGGTTGTGCGCGGAGTCGACAAGCGCAATTGCGCTTTGTCCACAATCGGTGCCCACAAGGGGAAGAGCCCTCGGCTCAAGCCCGAAGGGAAGCCTGGTGGTTGGGGCCACGCATGGCCCAAACGGTCCGTCCCTCAGGCCGCCTGGGCGCCCTGTGCGGGTTCGGCGCCTTCGAGGTCCCAGATGGTGGTGAGGCGTTCGGCGACCGCGCCGGGAGTGTGCAGGCGGAAGACGCGGTCGGCGCAATCGAGTGCCAGGCGGAAGCGGCTGCGGCTCATGGGGTCGCCCACCAGCTCGCCGGTCGAGCCAACCCAGAGCACGTGGTTGCCCTTGGCGATGAGATAGAGATCGGCATCGGTCATGGCGAAGCGCTCGAGATTTTCGCTCACCAGGCCATAGGACTGGCCGGAGCGACCCAGCCAGCTGCTCAGCCGGCCGAAGCCATGGATCAGGACCTTGCTCTCGCTATTGCCAGCCATTCACGCCATCCCCGTAGCGTTCATCGAACAAGAACAAAAATAGAACAAAATGCAATGCTGGTCAAGAGGGCTCTTGATCAACATCTACATGTATGTGGCTGTTCGTGTTTCGCGTCAATATGTAGTGTTCAGGGCGCCGCGGTCTGGGTCTTGCGAAGAGCATCGAGACGATCCCGCAGTTCGGGTCCGACGGGACGGGACAGGCCCTGGTCTTCCGCCTTGAGAATCAGGGCACCAGACTCAGATTCGATGGCTTTTTTGAGTCGGTCCTGGAAAACGTCGGCGGAAAGGCCGGCCTCGATGGGCGGCAAGAACCTGGCTTCGGCCGTCCCCGGCCAGATGACGAGGCTATTGCGACCCCAGAACAGGCCGGAATTGAGCGCCACGGGGACCACCGGCACGTTGAGCTCGAGGTAGAGCCGCACAATGCCCTGCCGGTAGTCGGCCGGCGCCAGTGGCGCCTTGCGGGTGCCTTCGGGGAAGATGACGATGCGGCAGCCGCGGTCGATGGCGGCATGGGCCTGGGCCATCATCAGGGGAATGGCCTCGGCGCCCTTCTTGCGGTCGACCTCGATGCAGTCGAGCGAACGCGCGGCGGGGCCGAAGAAGGGGATGTCCATCAGCTCCTTCTTGACAATATAGGCCGGCCGGCCGGTATGGGGGAAAATGGCGAAGACGTCCCAGTCGCTCTGATGCTTGGCCGCAATGATGCAGCCCCCCGCGGGGATGTTCTCCTCGCCGCTGACGCGGGTTTTGACGCCGGCAATGTAGCGCAGGTAGACGAGGTTGGAGCGGCACCAGAACTTGGCCAGTTCCCAGCTCATGGGCGTACGGCCGCGGACCATGGCAATGATGCCGATGGTGATCGCCACGAGCGCCGTTTGGCCGATGAAGATGAAGTAGAACAGCGCGGTGCGCACTGCCTGCACGATAGCCATGAACCCTCTCCTACGGCTTCTGGCCGGTCTGAAGCGTCATAGCGGGCAAACGCCGGCTTGGCGAGGGCGTTCCCCCTTCACCTCTCCCTTGGTGGGAAAGGCTACGATGTCTCGGCGAGGAAGCGGCGGACGGTGACGCGAGAGGTGATGGCGGTGAGCGCGGCGATGACCGGCACCACGGCCAGGATGCCCACAATACCGTCGACGCCCAGGGCGAAGCGGCCGAACAGGATGCCAACCTGGGCGCCGGCTTCGCTCGACAGCATGTTGCCGGCGGCCGTGCCGATGAGCGTGAAAAACAGCAGGGCTGCGATCGTGCCCAGCAACCCGCCCTGCAGCCCGATGGACAGGAACCGCCCCTGGAACTCGCCGGCAATAAAGCGGTTGGAGGCGCCGATATAGTGCAGCACGTCGACGATCTCGCGGTTGGTCGCCATGGCGCCGCGGGTGGCAAAGACGATGGCCAGCACCGTGGCGGCGCCAATCAGCACCAGTATCAGCAGACCCGAGACGACGATGGTTCCGGCCATGGTGTTGAGCTGTTGTCGCCAGGCGGCATGGGTATCGAGGCTGGCGCCCTTGACGGCGGCCAGGTTGCGACCCAGGCCCTCGATGTCGGCTTCGGCCGGATCGGCCAGTTGCACCACGACCAGGCGCGGGATCTCGATGGCGGTCAGATCAAGGCCGGCGCCAAGCCAGGGCTCGAGCAGCTGCTGGCTTTCCTCGATGGTGAGGGCCCTTGCCGAGGCGACGCCCGGCGTGGCTTCGGCCAGCGAAACGGCGGTGCGCAGATTGGAATCCATCACCTCGCCCTCGACGGGGCGGATCTGGATGGTGACCTCGCGGCCAACATCAGCGGACCAGGCGATGGCCGATTTCTGCACCAGCACCACGCCGCCCAGCGTCACTGCGGACAGGAAGCCCATGATGGTGATGAGCAGCAGCAGGGTACGGCCGGCAACGCTCTTTTCGGGAACGATGGGGGCGGCACCCTTGCGGGTCGGCAGGAAGCCGAGGACGCGCTCAATCATGGATCACCAACTCGCCCTTGCTGAGCAGCATGCGCGGGTAGTTGAACTTGTCGAGCAGCGGCAGTTCGTGGGTGGCCAGGATGATGGTCATGCCCAGCGTGCGGTTGAGTTCGGCAAACAGATGCACCAGCCGGCTCGAAAGATCGGGATCGACATTGCCGGTGGGTTCGTCTGCGAGGAGGACCTTGGGCCGGGCGATGACGGCCCGGGCAATGGCGGCGCGCTGCTTTTCGCCGCCCGAGAGCAGCGATGGCAGCGCATTCATGCGCTCGCCCAGCCCCACCCATTCGAGCAGTTCGGTGACATTGGGGCGATATTCGCTCTCGGGCTGACCGAGCACGCGCAGCGGCAGGGCCACGTTCTCGAAGGTCGTCAGGTGATCGAGCAGGCGGAATTCCTGGAACACGATGCCGATATGGCGGCGCATCTGCAGCAGGCGATCCTGGCTGAGATTGCTCACATCCTCGCCGAACATGGTGACGCGGCCGCGGCTGGGCTTGAGCGAGAGCAACAGCAGGCGGAGCAGGCTGGTCTTGCCGGCGCCGGACGGGCCGGTGAGGAAATGGAACGAGCCCGGCTCGACCGAAAAGGTCAGGTCGCGCAGGATTTCGGGGCCGTTGCCGTAACGCAGCCCGACATTGGAAAACTCGATCAAGAACGGCGGCTCCCCAATTGGTCCGCGCCAAGGCGAATCAGGTGTCGTGCGCATCATAACAGTCCAGCGGACCCTATGCGCATGGTCGTGTCCTTGCCGGCATGAAAGCGGCACGAATGTGGTGGATTGCTGCAGCGGAGCGAATGGTTTGGGGAGTTTTAACTCCCGCGCTCTAGGGTCGGAACTGACATATTCCGTCCTCTCCACCGTCTGGCGCGATGATCATCACCTGTCCACATTGCCAGACCAAGTATCAGGTGACCTATGAGGCCATCGGATCGGTCGGCCGCAAGGTGCAGTGCGCCCATTGCCAGCAGGCCTGGCAACAACGGCCGCTGACCAAGAAGGACGAGGTGCCCGAAGAGCAGGCGGTCTTTGAGGAGATCGCCGAGGACGGGTTAGACGAAGCCATGCAGGCCGAGGAAAGCCAGGTCGCCGCGGAGGTGGCGGAGCGGCTTGAATTCGAGCGACGCGCGGCGGCGGGCAAGGTCGATCCGGCCCTGGTTCGCAAGCGACAGAAGGCCTTTACGCGCCGGCAGACCGCTATGGCGGCGGAACTGCCATTGGCGCGGTTGCGGCGCTCGCTGCGGGTGGCCGGCTTCGTGCTCCTCGCGGCGATAGCGGCCACCGCCTATTTCGGCCGCGTCATGGTGGTGGAGCGTTTTCCGGCCATGGCGGGCGTCTATGAAGCTGTCGGGCTGGGCGTCAATGTGGTGGGTCTCGAATTCACCAATGCCTCCAGCATGCGCACCCTGCAGGATGGCAAGGAAGTGCTGGCCGTGTCGGCGCAGATTGTCGGACTGATGAACGAACCGGTGACGGTTCCGGCCGTGGTGGTGACGCTGATCGACGAACAGGGGCTGGCCATCTACGAGTGGAGCGTCACGCCCTCGGTGCGCGACCTGATGGCTGGAGAACGGGCGACCTTCGATACGCAGCTGACCCTGCCACCAGGCGATGCCTCGCGGGTGCGGCTCAGCTTTGCCGGCGGGCAGGGCATGCGCATCGTCGCGGCCGGAGACAGGGGCGACCGCGGCGCCCAAGGGGCGGCCGAAGCACCGGCAGCCGAAGAGAGCGAGCACGCTGCTCCCGCCGAAACCGAACATGCGGCCCCGGCCGCTCCCGAACATACGCCTACTCCGGAGCATCACTGATGGCCCGCATCCTGGTTGCCGAAGACGATCCATCGGTGCGCGCCTTCGTGGTCAGCGCCCTCACCATGAAGGGGCACGAGGTGGTCGCCGAGGAGGATGGCGGTCTCGCCGCCGAAACGGTCGACGCCGAGAATGGCCGCTTCGACCTGCTGCTGAGTGACATCAAGATGCCCATCATGGACGGCATCGGGCTGGCGCTGCATGTGGCGGCCAAGTTTCCCGATGTGATCATCGTGCTGATGACCGGCTTCGCCGACCAGCGCGAACGCGCGCATGGACTCGAGGCCCTGATCTACGACGTGATCACCAAGCCGTTCACGCTGGTCGACCTGTTGCAGAAGGTGGATGACGCGCTGGCGGGCAAGCCCGTGGAAGTGGTGTCGCTCGGCCGGCAGGCGCAGCAAGAGTAGAGCGGGTGTGAGCGGCGGCGCGCTAGCCCTCGACGACCTTCTCCCATGCAACACTGACAGCGCCCTTGCCATCGGCGAGGAACGCGCCATGGGCATGGGCCTCTGCGTCGACATCCGCCGTCTCGGCGCTGGTCAGCGTGCGGAACGGCAGGATGGTGATGGCGATGTCGTCCTTGTTGCGCTTGAGCGTCCAGTTGCCGGCAATAAAGCCATCCACCGTGTAGGCGGCGATATAGCCGTTGACCAGCACCATGCGGGTGCGTGCCAGCTCGGGCTGGATGCGTAGGCGATCGGCAAAGCCGAGCCAGACATTGTCGTATTCGGGCATGAAGCGCACCGGCGCGGGCGTTTCCGGGTCGGGTCGCAAGCCGTCGGGCAGGTCGTAGAGCACGCGCCCATCCTCGCCCTCGAACTGGACCAACTGATGCTTGATCGCCTCGAAGGTGACAGCGAGCTTGGTCAATCCGCTCCAGTTCTGCATGTCCATCACGCTGGCCGGCCCATAGGCGGCAAGGTAGCGCAGCACGAGATCGGGCAGGTCGATAGCCGGGCCGACCGGTGCGCCAGTCCAGTTCTCGATGCGGCTCAGCAGCGGTGGCCCGCCATGGCCCCAGATGCGGGTGGGCGGAATCTGGATCAGGGTTTCGCTGCAATGCAGCACCTGGGCCAGCGCCAGCGGTTCGGACGCCGGCCAGGTTTCGGCGAGGCGTTTGCCCAGGTCGCCGCTGCTCATCGGGGTCTCGTCGAGCAGTTCCACCCCGCGCCGATGGACCTGGGCGCGGTCGGCGTCGCCGATGCGCTTGCGGAAGGTGGACTGCCAGGCGCGATCCAGAACCGGCTGCATGACGGGGCGAATAGCGCGCATGTCATCTGATGTATGCAGGTGCAGTGTGGTGCGCATGGTGGTGGCGCGCAGCACCGATTTATCGTGGATGAGGGCTGTCAGGTCCTCGTGGCGAAAGCCGCGCAGCCGGTTCCACAGGGCCTGGTAGGGACCGGCACTGGTCTGGGCCTGCAGGCCGAGCAGGAAGGCGACCGCATCGGGAATTGATACATCGGCGCGCTCGAGCATCCACTGCCGGGCAAGTGTGGCGCGGTTGAGCTGGCGGTCGGTCAGCATGTGCGACATGGCGGTCTCCTCGGCTGAAGAGACTATGGGTCAGGTGCGCTGACAAGGGGTGGCAGGAGGCGCGAGGCTCACACCCAATCCGGTACGCTGTCGAGCGCAATCAGCTCGTCCAGCGACTTGCGCGGGCGGATGACGTGATACCGGTCGCCGTCGACCAGGACTTCCGGGATCAGCGCGCGGGAATTGTAGGTGGACGCCATCACCGCGCCATAGGCGCCGGCGCTCATCACCGCGAGCAGGTCGCCTTCCTTGACGCCGGGCATGGTGCGCGCCTTGGCGAGGTAGTCGCCGGTTTCGCAGACCGGGCCGACGATGTCGGCCGTGATCGGGGCGAGGTTGGAGTGGTTGACCGGCACCACGTCGTGGTGGGCCTCGTAGAGCGTGGGGCGGATCAGGTCATTCATCGCTGCGTCGACGATGACGAAATTGGTGCCGCCCTCCTTCACATATTCGACCTTGGTGACCAGGATGCCGGCATTGCCCACCAGGAGGCGGCCCGGTTCGATCACCAGGGTGCAGCCGAGCTGGCCGACCTTGTCGCGGATCACGGCGGCATAGGCTTCCGGATGGGGCGGGGCTTCCTGGTCGTGGTGATAGGGAATGCCGAGGCCACCGCCGACATCGACATGCTCGATATGGTGACCATCGGCGCGCAGGGCCTTGACCAGCTCGGCCATCAGGCCAAAGGCGGTGCCGAAGGGTTCGAGATCGGTCAATTGGCTGCCGATATGCATGTCGACGCCGACGGCCTCGACATTGGACAGCTCGGCGATGCGGCGATAGACCTCGCGGGCGCGGGCATAGGGAATGCCGAACTTGTTCTCGGCCTTGCCGGTCGAGATCTTGGCGTGGGTACGGGCGTCGACATCGGGGTTGATGCGGACCGAAACGCGGGCGGTGCGGCCCATATCCGAGGCGACCATGGAGAGGCGCTCGAGCTCGGGCTCGCTCTCGACATTGAAGCACTTGATGCCGGCTTCAAGGCCGCGCCGCATTTCGGCAATGGTCTTGGCGACGCCGGAAAAGACGATCATGTCCGGCTTGATGCCGGCGGCCAGAGCCCGTTCGAGTTCGCCCAGCGACACCACGTCGGCGCCGGCGCCCTCGGAGGCCATGAGCTTGAGCACGGCCTGGTTGGAATTGGCCTTCATGGCATAGGCGAGAAGCGTCGGAATGCCCTCGAAGGCCGCCTTCACCACCCGCACATGCCGGCGCAGCGTGGCGCTCGAATAGACGTAAAAGGGCGTGCCCACCTTGGCGGCGAGGTCGTTGAGATTGACGTCCTCGGCATAGAGGGTGTCGTCGCGGTGGTTGAAGTGGTGGACCATGCTCGTCTGTTCCTGCCTTCCCTCTCCCCTTGCGGGAGAGGGTGCCCGAAGGGCGGGTGAGGGGTCTGGCGCAAAACCCCTCATCCGGCGCTACGCGCCACCTTCTCCCGCAAGGGGAGAAGGGAGAGGTGTGCATGCTCTAATTCAGTGCCACTGAAAACAAAAGCAAGACTTACCGATGCGGCTCATAAGCGGCTTCGATGCGGTCGGCGACGAGCGACTGCAATTGCCACAGATGGGGATCGTGGATGTCCATGTCCTCGAGGTGTTGCACGGTGGCGAAGAGGTATTCGGCCATCGAGCCGCGCGTGCCCACAGCCGTGGCCAGCACGTCGGCAATGGTGTCGACGGAGAGCCCCGAAACATAGCGACCGGAATTGCGGTCGATGCAGAAGGTGATGGCGCGCACCGTTCGATCGCCGGAACTGACATTGACCCAGCGCGGCGGGAAGGGCGATGGCAGCCAGCCCATTTCGCGTTCGAGCAGCTTGGTCATGCAGTCCACCACCTGCCCCGGCGGCAGGCGGTAGAGCACGCCCTTGCAGGCGCCGCCCCGATCCAGCGCCAGCATCAGGCCGGGCGTGGCATCCGAGCCGCGGAAACGGTTGTTCCAGCCCAGGCAAAAGGCGCGGTGCCAGCCGCGTACCAGCCCGGTGCGCATTTCGACGAAGTCGCAGGCCGGCTTCCAGATCAGCGAGCCATAGGCAAAGATCCAGACTTCGTCATGGTTCGGATCGGCTCCAAGCAGGTCGCTGATGGTGCGCTGGTAATCGTCCGGGGTCGCTGCGCGCATGCCGGGCGGTGGCGGCGGCATGTCGTCGGACGACGCCTCGGGCTTGATATAGCCGACGTGGCGCTCGGTGAGACGCATCTGTCGAAGCCTGCCGGCCATCTGCGTAAATCCAAATCAGCGAGAGCTGCCGATACGGTATGCCTCAGGCAATTTTATTCAAGCCCGCCGCCGTCTTGGCCGCCATGCTTTTTCTTGCTCAGCGGCCGCGGATCATGTGGTTTGCCGGTGAGTTCGGTCTTCCAGCGTGCCGCCTGAATCAGCACGTTGGCCGGGGCCGTGCCGCCATAGGACTGGCGGGCGGCGACCGAGGCCTCCACGGTCAGCACCTTGTGGATGCGGCTATCGATGCGCTGGTCGATGAACTTGAAGTCCTCGATGGTGAGCCCTTCGAGGCCACAGCCCTTCTGCTCGGCCAAAGCCACGATCTGCCCGGTAATGTGATGGGCGTCGCGGAAGGGGATGTTGAGCTGGCGCACCAGCCAGTCGGCGATATCGGTGGCGGTCGAGAAGCCTGCAGCGGCCGAAACGCGCATGCGTTCGCGGTTCGGCGTCATGTCGCTGACCATGCCGGTCATGGCTGCCAGCGACAGGCTGAGCGAATCCAGCGCGTCGAAGGCGACTTCCTTGTCTTCCTGCATGTCCTTGGAATAGGCGAGCG
>CBFGMY010000012.1:0-36313 GCA_965650055.1 uncultured Devosia sp. | reverse complement strand
CCGAGAAGGACGGGCGGGCAGGGCGCGACCGCGAGGCGGTGCTGAAACAGATCGCCGAAGTGAAGGCGATGTTCGGGATTGAGCGGCATTACCTTGAGGGGCTGCTGGGGCTTTGAGGTTGCACCTGTTCCTCTCCCCGTCGGGGAGAGGTGGCTCGGCGAAGCCGAGTCGGTGAGGGGGAGGCCAGTGCGGACCCAGGACCCTGAGCCGATGACCGCACCCCCTCATCCGGCGCTGCGCGCCACCTTCTCCCCGATGGGGAGAAGAATAGCAGGCTCTGCGGCTGCCAGCCCCCCGCCTTCCAAACCCGGCGCCTATCCCCTATATCGGTCCCACACAACAAGCCCTGAGACCATGACCAAGATCACATTCGTCCAGCAGGACGGCGAGCGTATCGAGACCGAGGCGCAAAACGGCGCGACCGTGATGGAAACCGCCATCATGAACGGCATTCCGGGCATCATTGCCGAATGCGGCGGTGCCTGCACCTGCGCGACCTGCCACGTCTATGTCGATGACGCCTGGACCGAGACCGTCGGCGGCCCGTCCAACATGGAAGAAGACATGCTCGACTTCGCCTTCGACGTGAAAGCCCAGAGCCGGCTCAGCTGCCAGATCAAGGTCAAGGATGCGCTGGACGGGCTGGTTGTGCACGTGCCCAGCCGTCAGGGCTGACCGCGGTCTCGTCCGTCAGCTCGCGCCTGAACACCGCCGATACACGTAGGGCAGTCCCCAGTCGGCCTCTGCCTTCGGAACCTGATCGTACAGGTAGAACACATCCGCGCTGATCCAGAAGGCGAAGAAGCTGGGTCCGCCTGCGATGGGCTCCCACATCGCGCCACCATCCAGTCTCTGCAGTTCGATGGCCGCGTCCGCCTCCGTCTCGCGTGGGCCCAGGGAGAAGATGTGGGTGTCGTTTGCCGCCTGGATGCGGACCGGTAGTTCGCAGGTCGCCAGAATGGTGTCAGGCACACCCACCTCCATGGTTGGAATGCTGATGGCCCAAGACCCCACAAACGGTTCGGAGCGACCGGGATCAACCTCGGCGAACGGTTCCGGCTGCGCCAGTGGCATCAGCGCAAACGCGTGGCCGTGGCCGGCCAACAGGCTGGCCGCAACAACCAGCGTGCGGGTGATATTCGGAAGCATTTTGTTGACCCTCTTTCCTGCTGGCGGTCCGCCCGTTCGCATATTGGCAAGCAAAATATTCTATCAGTGCGTCAGCGAAAGATTCATTTGGCGACTTGCGGACCAAGCTGCGCCGGACGTTCCACGCAGGGCCCTCGCAGGGAAATATAAAAGCGATTGAATTTCAACGCCTTGTTGCAATGGGCTGGTTTGGATTATTTTCGCAGCGTTCACCACTAGGAATCCAATGGGCCAACTCAACACATTTCCGTTGAGCTACAAAGTTCAGGGTCAGCGCATCGTCATCGTCGGCGGTGGAGAAGAAGCCCTCAATAAAGTCCGGTTGGTTACTAAGACGACTGCATCAGTCGTGATTATTTCCCGTCACATCGAGACCGAGTTCAGCGGCTTTGCGGTCGAGCTGGTCGAGCGCGCTTTCGCGCCCCATGACCTCGATGGCGCCGCCCTCGTCTTTATCGCCGAAGAAAGCGCCGATGCCGACCTGGCCAAGGCCGAGGCGCGCGCCCGTGGCATTCCGCTCAATGTCGTCGACGTTCCCGCCGAATGCGATTTCTACACGCCCTCGATCGTTGATCGTGCGCCGCTGACCATCGCCATCTCCACCGAAGGCGACGCGCCCGTGCTGGCCCGCTTGGTGCGCGCCCGCATCGAGGCCATGCTGTCGCCGCGCATCGGCAAAATCGCCAGCCTTGCCGGCGGCTTGCGCAAGCGGGTTGAGAGCCTGATTCACGACAATGCCGCCCGCCGCCGCTTCTACGAGGCGCTGGTGACCTCGCCCGAGATCGAAGCCGCCGAGCTCAAGGGGCAGGGCGCTGCCGCAGCGGACGCCCTGTTGACCCAGCATGTCTCGGCCACCGCCAAGGGCGTTGTCTGGCTGATCGGCGCTGGTCCGGGTTCGGAAGACCTTCTCACCCTGCGCGCCCAGCGGCTGCTGCAGGAAGCCGATGTCATCGTGCACGATCAGCTCGTGCCATCCGTCGTCGTCGACATGGGTCGCCGCGATGCCGAGCGCATCGATGTCGGCAAGGCCAAGGGCCACCACAGCTTTTCGCAGGCGCAGATCAATACGCTGATTGTCCGGCTGGCCCGCGAGGGCAAGCGCGTCGCCCGCCTCAAGTCCGGCGACCCGATGGTGTTCGGGCGCGCCGGCGAAGAGATATCCGCTTTGCGCAAAGCCGGCATAGACTACAGCATCGTGCCCGGCATCAGCGCCGCGCTGGCCGCTGCCGCCGATACGGCCACGCCGGTCACCCTGCGCAAGGTGTCGAGTGGCTTTATCATGGCGACCGCGCATGGCGCCGATGACAGCGACCTCACCCATTGGGCGGCGCTGGCGCAGTCCGGGCTGACCCTGGCGCTCTATATGGGCAAATCCATCGCATCCGATGTCGCAGCGCGGCTGGTCACCCATGGCGCGAGCCCGACCACGCCTGTGGGCATAGTCGTCAATGCCGGGCGCCCCAATATGACAACATATTCGGGCAATCTGCGGTCCCTGATCGAATGTCAGGTGACGTTCAGCGACGGTCCGGCAATCATCTTCGTAGGCGAAGCCGTTGAGGCCGGAGACTGGGCAGACGCTGCCCAACTCGCCGGCATGAGCTTCAAGGTAGCATAGCAGCAAAATGGAAATTCTGACGGGCAACGAGCTGACATCGGGGGGCACAGTGTACCTCGATATCAACAATAACTGGGTCGAGGACCTGCAGGCCTCGCGCCTCTTCGCCAAGGAAGAGACCGCCGAGCGCGATGCCGCGCTTGCGGCCACCAAGGCGGGCGGCCGGGTCATCAGCCTCGAGATCGAGGAAGTGACGCTGGAACAAGGGGTTATCACCCCCAAGCGCCTGCGCGAACGCATAAGGGCGGCGGGTCCCACCGCGCCCCTGACTTTGAACGGCGAGATCTACGACCGCCAGCACCTGGGTGAGGACGGTCATGTATCGATATGACGAATTCGACGCGGCTTTCGTTGCGGGCCGCACCGCGCAGTTTTCCGACCAGGTCAAGCGCCGCCTCTCCGGCGAGCTGACCGAGGACCAGTTCCGCCCGCTGCGCCTGATGAACGGCCTCTACCTGCAGCTCCACGCCTATATGCTAAGGATTGCAGTGCCTTACGGTACGCTGTCGTCCAAGCAGATGCGCATGTTCGCCCATATCGCCCGCACCTATGATCGCGGCTATGGCCACTTCACCACGCGGCAGAACATCCAGTTCAACTGGCCCAAGCTCAAGGACATCCCGGTCATCCTGGAAGAGCTGGCCTCGGTCGAGATGCATGCCATCCAGACCTCGGGCAACTGCATCCGCAATGTCACGGCCGACCACTTTGCCGGCGCCGCTGCTGACGAGATCATCGACCCGCGCCCGATAGCAGAAATCCTGCGGCAGTGGTCAAGCTTGCATCCGGAATTCTCGTACCTGCCGCGCAAGTTCAAGATCGCCATTACCGGCGCGCCGAACGACCGCGCCGCCATCCGTTTCCACGATATCGGCCTCCAGGCGGCGACCAATGCGGCCGGTGAGATCGGCTGGGAAGTCTGGGTTGGCGGTGGTCTCGGTCGTACGCCGATGATCGGCAAGCTGATCAACAGCTTCGTGCCCAACGAGCACCTGCTGGCTTACCTCGAATCCATCATGCGCGTTTACAACCGCTATGGCCGTCGGGACAACAAGTACAAGGCACGCATCAAGATTCTGGTGCACGAAGAAGGCCTTGAGACCATCAAGGGCCAGGTCGAAGCCGAGTTCGCCGAGGTCCGCGGTGGCGTGCTGACCCTGCCGGCGGAGGAAGTCGACCGCATCACGACCTATTTTGCGCCGCCGCAGTTCAAGGCCCAGGCGGCCACCAAGATCGACGTCGCGTACGAGTCGATCGTCGACCCGGCCTATGGCCGCTGGCTCGACAACAACATCAATTCGCACCGCGAACCCGGCTATGCCTCGGTCACGATCTCGCTCAAGCCCGTGGGCGGCGCCCCCGGCGACGCGACCGACAAGCAGATGGACGATATCGCCGATATCGCCGAGCGCTACGCCTTCGACGAATTGCGCGTGACGCATGAGCAGAACATCGTGCTGCCCCATGTCGCCATTGCCGATCTGCGCGCCGTCTATGACGCGCTGGTTGCCACGGGCGTTGCCGAGGGCAATACGGGCCTGATCACCGACATGATCTGCTGCCCGGGCCTCGATTTCTGCGCCCTGGCCAATGCCCGCTCGATCCCGATCGCCCAGGAAATCTCGCGCAAGTTCGCCGAGCCCAAGCGCCAGGCCGAGATCGGCGAGCTCAAGATCAAGATTTCCGGTTGCATCAATGCCTGCGGCCACCATCACGTCGGCCATATCGGAATTCTGGGCGTCGAGAAGAAGGGTGGCGAACTCTACCAGATCACGCTGGGTGGCGACGCTACCGAGCACGCTTCGGTGGGCAAGATCATCGGGCCCGGCTTTGAAGCTGACGAAGTGCCCGGCGCCATCGAGACGCTGGTCGATACCTATATCGCGCGGCGCACCAGCGCCGACGAGACATTCATCGACGCCTATCGCCGCCTGGGCGAAGCGCCGTTCAAGGAGGCCCTCTATGGCAATGCCTAAACTGGCGCCAGTTCAGCCCGCGCATGACAAGCTGCGCGCGCTGGGCATCCTGGCCCTCAACGGCATGTTCGACGAAATGGACGCGCTCAGCGTGCTGCGCTACGCGGTCAGCGATGTGCTGCCGGGCGATCTGGCCATCGTTTCGTCCTTCGGCGCCGACTCCTCGGTGCTGTTGCATCTGGTGGCGCAGGTCGATCCGTCCATGCCCGTCTATTTCCTCGAGACGGGCAAGCATTTCGCCGAGACGCTCGACTATGTCGAGACGCTGAAGCGGCATCTAGGCCTGATGAACGTCCATGCCATCCATCCCAATCCGGATGACGTGAAGCGCTTCGATCCCAATGGCGACCTGTGGGAGACCGATCCCGACAGTTGCTGCCATATCCGCAAGACCGAGCCGCTCGAGCCGATCACCGAGATGTATGGCGGCTGGGTCACCGGTCGCAAGCGCTTCCAGACCAAGGAACGCGGTGTGCTGCCGCATTTCGAGCTGACCAGCGACAACCGCATCAAGGTCAATCCGCTGGCCTACTTCTCCGATGCGGACGTCAACCAGTATAAGATCGACCACGGCTTGCCCGAGCATCCGCTGTTCGCTAAGGGCTACAAGTCGATTGGCTGCGCGCCCTGCACCTCGGTTGTCGCCGAGGGAGAGGATCCGCGCGCCGGACGGTGGCGCGGCCTCAACAAGAAAGAGTGCGGCATCCATTTCGATTTCAACGGAGCGATCGCCTCGCCGATGACCGCCGCAACTCGCCATACGCTGTGGAAAGACGGCGCCTTCATCGCCGACCCCTTCCACGAATGGACCGAGGAAAGCGATCCGGCTACGGCCGGCTACAAGCATGTGCCGCTTCCGGTGTTCCTCGCCAATCGTGAGGCATTCCTCGCCAACCCGCACCCGCTGGGGCTGCTGGTGGTGCCGGGTGATCGGATCGAGGATGTGGGAGCCGACCTTGGGCGCTTTGCTTCGATCGCCATCAAGTTCCCGGCCTTCAGCGACGGTCGTGGCTATTCGACGGCGCGCCTGCTGGCCGAGCGCTACAAGTATGCCGGTGAAATCAGGGCTGTAGGCGATGTGCTGCAGGATCAGATTCCGCATATGCGGCGCTGCGGCTTCAATGCGCTGGTCGTGACCCATGAGCCGACCCGCGCAGCGCTGATCGAAAACCGCCTCCCGGAAGTGGCGATCTTCTACCAGCCGGTTGGCACTACCGAAGTCCCGGTCGGGACACGCCCCTTCCTTCGCCGCGTTTCCTAAGCTAAGCGGATCGCGTCACTCATATTAACCCGGGATCCCCAGAACCCCGGCGAAAACGGACTTCGAGACGAAATGACCACTGAAATCACCACCGATGTCGTCGTCATCGGCGCCGGCCCTTGCGGGCTGTTTGCGGCCTTTGAGCTGGGCCTGCTCGATATCAAATGCCATTTCATCGATATCCTGGACCGTCCGGGTGGCCAGTGCGCCGAGCTGTATCCGGAAAAGCCGATCTACGACATTCCCGGCTTCCCGGTGGTGACGGGCCAGCATCTGACCGACAATCTGATGGCACAGATCGCGCCGTTCGCGCCTGAGTTCCACTTCAACCGCATGGTCAATTCCATCGAGAAGCTGGAAGACGGCTCGTTCAAGCTGGCGACCGATGCTGACGAGATCTTCCACACCAAGGTGGTGGTGATCGCGGCCGGTGGTGGCTCGTTCCAGCCCAAGCGTCCGCCGGTCGAGGGCATCGAAGCCTTCGAAAACAAGTCGGTATTCTATTCCGTCCGCAAGATGGACGATTTCCGCGGCCAGGACGTGGTCATCGTTGGCGGCGGCGACTCCGCGCTCGACTGGACGCTCAACCTGCAGCCGATCGTCCGCTCGCTGACGCTGGTGCACCGCCGCGCGGTGTTCAAGGCGGCGCCGGCCTCGGTCAACAAGATGCAGGAGCTGGTGGGCGAGGGGAAGATCAACTTCCTGACCGGCCAGATCGCCAAGCTCGACGGCGAGAACGGCCAGATCAACCATGTGCACCTGGCGACAGATGCGGGTGATCTATCAGTTCCGGCAACGCGTTTGCTGCCTTTCTTCGGGTTGACGATGAAGCTGGGTCCAGTGGCCGATTGGGGCCTCGAGCTCAACGACAACACCATCGTCGTCGATACCGAGAAGTTCGAGACGTCGGTGCCCGGCATCTTCGCCATCGGCGACATCAACTCCTATCCGGGCAAGCTCAAGCTGATCCTCAGCGGCTTCCACGAAGCGGCTCTGATGGCGCAGGCGGCCAAGGCGATCGTGTCGCCGGGTGAGCGGGTGGTGTTCCAGTACACCACCAGCTCGACCAAGCTGCAGAAGAAGCTCGGCGTCGCCTAGGCCGAAATGTGCAGAGCCTTTCCCTTGCGGGAAGGGCTCATCCAGGGGTATGGACGCCCCTGTTGTTGAGGGACGCGCCCATGATCATCCATGTTACCGACCAAGCGGGTGAAAACCACGAGCTCGAAGGGCTCGAGGGCTGGCGCGTCATGGAGGTCATCCGGGACTGGGGCCTCAACATCAAGGCCGAGTGCGGCGGCGCGCTGAGCTGCGCCACCTGCCACGTCTATGTCGACAAGGACTGGCTCGACGTCGTTGGCGCACCCAATGACGAGGAAGAGGACATGCTCGACAGCGTCGGTGATGTTCGCTCCAACTCGCGGCTGAGCTGCCAGATCCTGTGCAGTGATGCGATTGACGGGCTCAAACTGACCCTGGCCCCAAGCGCCGCCAAGGACTGAGCCGACTTGCGATCAATTTGCTGAGGCGTCAGCGGCCCTCGCCGGAGCCGGTCTTCAGTGGCTTGATCACCGTTGCCGCACGACAGCCGCAGCGACAGGTGCTGGATGCCCAATAGCTATTGGGCGGCTTCGCCTGTGAGCTTGGTCAGTTCGGGAATGAAGTCGCGGACCACGGGCTGCGGCTGCGTCTCGAAGGGCAGGGGGCGGACGACACGCATTGCCGCGATGCCGACGCGCACGGTCATCAATCCATTGACGACGCCCTCGCCCAGCCGAGCCGACAGCTTGGCGGCAAGGCCCTGGCCCACCAGTTGCTCGACAATGCCATCGGTGAGCACCAGGCCACCGGTGACGGCCAGATGCGCCAGGATGGCACCGGTCAACCGCCAGAAGCCAAAGAAGCCTGGGCGGGCGCCGTAGAGCGCCGCAATGGCCCCGGCGAGGCGAATGCTCTCGTAGATGACGAAGGCAATGTCGACCAGCGCGCGTGGCGACACCGCCGTGACCAGCGCGACGCGCCGGGCGGAAGCGGCCGTGAGGGCCTTGGTCCGGGCATCGAGCGGCGCCATCAGGCTACGCTCGGCCAGCTCGATCATCGCGTTGCCATCGAAGAGGTGGGGCAGGTTATCCGCCACGGTCTGGCGGGCCCGAGCCAGGTCGGGCCGCCCGGCATAGAGAGACAGAAGGCTGTCGACCACATGTCGGGCCCTCGTGGCATCATTGTCGGCGGTGGCAAGGGCCGCGTCGTGCTTGAGCGCGTCGAGCACGCGCAGGCGGCGCAATGCGAAGATCTCGCGTGCCGCCAGCGCCAATACGGCCAGGACGAAAACAGCCAGCACGCCGAGCCCCAGCCAGCCCAGCCACTCGTTGGCGGCAAAGAGGTCGCGGACCAGCCGGTCTGCAGCGAGCCCCAGTCCGGCGGAAACCAGAACGCTGCCCGCCGTCCAGGCCAGGCGCCCGACCCAGCCCATGCGGCGCGGGGCGGGTGCTACGAGCGTTTCATCGGCGGGCGCGTCGAATTCAGGCTCGGCAATTTCGACCTTGGCTGGGGCGAAGGCGCGGGGCACGCGGCTGGCCACGGTGCTTTCGGGCTCCGCAGCGGTGGGGCGGGCAACAGGGCGTTTCATGCGAGCCAGTCTCCCAGCAGATAATCCAGCGCCCGGTCGAAGCGGATATGGGGCAGGACCACATCGCCATTGGCATTGCGGTCGAGTTTCTGCGGCGGGGTGAAGCGCAGGAAGTTGAGCGCCACCGGCGTTCCGTCCTCGAACAATGAGTCCGGCCGCTCTGGCAAGTCCCCGGGAAACAACGCGATTTCAGTCCTGCCGTCATAAGCGGTGCCGTCGAGCTGCTCGCCGGCGATAGGCGTGCCGATAATCGTCGGCAGGGTTTCGCCGCCTTCGACAATTGTGCCTTCACGCGTCGCGCGGATGCCGGCGAGTGCGATGGGCTTGACATCGGCGCCGGCGAAGCGGGCGCGCTTGCCGGCATTGGCCACCAGCCGGTTGAGGATGGCTTCGAGCCGATCGTGGCTGGTGTGGTGGACGTGGTCGGCCTTGGTGGCGGCAAACAGGATGCGGTCGATCTTGCGCACGAAGGGTCGCAACAGGGGATTGGTTTCGCCCTGGCGGAAGCAGCCCAGCACTGCCGTCAGCGCGGTTTCGAGATCGGCCACCGCGGCTGGCCCGGCGTTCAGGGCGCGCAGGGTATCGACCAGCACGATCTGCCGATCGAGCCGGGCGAAGTGATCCCGGAAGAACGGGCGTACTATCAGGTCCTTATACGCCTCGTAGCGGTGTTCCAGCATCGCATGGAGGCTGTCGC
Organism: uncultured Devosia sp.; assembly: GCA_965650055.1. Classification (GTDB taxonomy): domain Bacteria; phylum Pseudomonadota; class Alphaproteobacteria; order Rhizobiales; family Devosiaceae; genus Devosia. The sequence goes on along the minus strand of CBFGMY010000012.1, from coordinate 26,986 downwards.
TGCGCATGGCCCGATGTGGCGGGGGCAGGGGCGCGAAAGTCAGCGCCGGCGAGCCCTCGAGATCGCCTGGCAACAGGAAGCGACCCGGTGGCAGTGTCGACAGGGCGCCGTGCTCACGGCTGCGCCGCAGATAGTCGGTGAAGGCGGCCGCCAGCCGTTCGGCATCGGGATCGTTGGCATCCTTGTGCGGGTCGATGCTGTCCAGCAGCTTGAGGAACGGACCTGCCTCCTTGCCCGATCCCGGTCGGCGCGCTCGTTCCAGTGCCTCGGCGCTCCACTCGGCAAAGCTCAGGCCGAGCAATGGCAGGTCGAGCAGCCACTCGCCGGGGTAATCGACTATATCGAGGTTGAGCGTCGAGGGACCGGTCATGCCGGAATACCAGTTCTTCGATTGGAATTTCAGCACGAGACGGAGTTGTGAGATACGCCGTGTGCTCTCTGGCCAGCTCGGCGTCTTGCCCGTGAGCGCCTCCAGATGCTGCTCATAGGCAAAGCGGGGAATGGTGGCGTCGGGGTATTCGGCAAGACGGGCCCCAATGAACCGGCCCTCGGCCAGCGGCGCGAAGCCGGGCAGGCGCCCGCCGGTCAGCAGGTTGTGTACCAGGGCGGTGATGAAGATGGTCTTGCCAGCCCGGCTGAGGCCGGTGACGCCGAGGCGCAAAGTGGGTGTGAAAGCGCCCGTGGCGGCGTCGGCGAGGTTGGACAGGGCAATGCCCAGTTCGTCGACGATAGTCGTGGGGTTTTGGGGCACGCGCTGGTCTCACTTGTCCGATCGCAAGATAGGGATTTGCCGGGGCGGTTCAAGCACGGCGCATCGAACGCCCTCCGGACAAAGTCATTAATGCTAAATGAGCGGGGCATTTGGGCTTTTCCGCTTCAGATTGAGGAAAGCTTCATGAGCGGCGCGTTAGCGTCTGCTGATGCTGAAGACCGCATTAGCCATCGACCTGAATGTCGACCGCACAGCCAGTGCAGATGAGCCGCCCACCGGTGACGCCCTGCAACTGGCCGTGGCCGAACTCCTGGTGCAGCAGGGGATCCTCTCGCTCGTGGACCTGGCGACCGCGACCCGAGCGAGCGTGGAATGGGGCCACGAGCTCGCCCATGTGCTGATCGCACAGGGCTATGTTCGGCGCATGCAGTATTATCAGGCCCTCGCCGCGGTCTATGGCCTGCCCTTCGTCAATCTGCGTGAGCAGCCAAGCGATCCGCTGCTGGTCGACCCGGATGACCGGACCGATTACACGGCACAGAACCTCACGCCGTGGCGGGCCGAAGGCGGCAAGGTGCTGATCGCGACCACCACCATCTCCGATGAGAACAGGCGCTGGGCCGAAGACCGCTACGGCAGCTCGCACGGCTTCGTCATCACCTCGCCCTACGACATCCTGTGGCAGACCCAGGCGATGTTCCGCGAGCGTGACAGCCACACGGCGCGCGAAGGGCTCTACGAGTGGAAGCCCGAGCATTCGGCCAAATACACCGTCACCGATCCGCAGAAGACCACCATTTGCGTCTGCCTGGCCGTGGTCATTCTGGCGCTGGGCTTTGCACCCATCCCGACGCTGGTCGCGCTGATGTCGGCGGCGACGGCGCTCTACACCCTCACCTTCGCGTTCAAGTTCCTGTTGACCTGGGTCGGCGCCAGCCGCCGCGCCGACATGGTGATCTCGGACGAAGCTGTGGCGAGCCTGGTTGATCGCGACCTGCCGACCTATACGGTGCTGGTGCCGATGTATCGGGAAGCCCGCGTGCTGCCGCTGCTCGCCAAGGCACTCAAGGGCCTCGATTATCCGGCTTCCAAGGTTGAAGTGAAGCTGGTGCTCGAAGAGGATGACGACGAGACCATCGATGCGGCCAAGGCGCTCAACCTGCCGGGCAATTTTGAGATCATCCGCGTGCCGGCCAGTCAACCCAAGACCAAGCCCAAGGCCTGCAACTACGCTTTGCAGTTCTGCCGTGGCGAGTTCCTGACCATCTACGACGCCGAGGATCAGCCGGAGCCCGACCAGCTCAAGAAGGCGGTGCTGGCTTTCCGCACCGCCGAGCCGAACCTGGCCTGCGTGCAGGGGCGGCTGAACTACTTTAATCGCGGTGAGAACTGGCTCACCAAGATGTTCACGCTCGAATACTCGCAGTGGTTCGATTTCATGCTGCCGGGCCTGGACAGGCTCAACGTGCCCATTCCGCTGGGCGGCACGTCCAACCATTTCAAGCTGGCGGCTTTGCGCCGCGTCAACGGCTGGGACCCTTACAATGTGACCGAGGATGCCGACCTGGGCGTCCGGTTGGCGCAGGAAGGCTACACGGTCGGCGTCATCAATTCGACGACCTATGAAGAGGCGAATGGCGTGCTGCCCAGCTGGATCAAGCAGCGCAGCCGCTGGATCAAGGGCTACATGCAGACCTGGCTAGTGCATATGCGGCACCCGGTGCAGCTCTACAAATCCATTGGCCCGGTGGGCTTTTTCGCCTTCCACTTCTTCATCGGTGCGCCGGCCTTCACCGTGCTGCTCAATCCGATCCTCTGGGTCATCACGCTCATGGTGTTCGTCACCCAAACGCAGCCCTTCGGCTGGCTGTTTCCCGAGCCCTTTGGAACCATGGCGGTGTTCAATCTGGTCGTGGGCAACCTCTTCCTGATCTATTTCGGCATCGTCGCGGCGCTGAAGCGGCGCTATTTCGACCTGGTTCTGGTTGGGGCGACCCTGCCGTTCTACTGGGTGCTGCATTCGATCGCCGGCTACAAGGCGCTCAAGCAGCTGATCAGCAATCCCCACTATTGGGAGAAGACCGAGCACGGCACCTCAGCCATGACGCAGGCCAACCTGGCAGCTGTCAAAGCCGATCAGGAGAAGGCGGCATGAGCCAGGGCATCACGCTCGTCACCCCAGGCCGTCGCGATCTGGCGCTGCCCGCCGGACTGCTGGTCGCGGCATTCCTGTTGTTCCTGGGCGGCAATCTGGCGGGCAACGGGGTGCTTGGCCAGATCGACCCAACGGCCGCCACAACGCTGCCGGGGTGGGAGCATGGCAGCCTGCTGCGCGTGCTGGCCGTGTGGGTGGCAAGCTGGTTCGTGTTCGTCGATGCCAGTACCGGGCTTCTGCTGGTCTATGTCCTTATGGCCTGCATCGGCGCCTTTCTCACCTACCGGTTCCTGCTGGTCAGCGGCTGGCCGGCGCTCCAGGCGATGCTGGCTTTGGCTCTGATCGCCGCCCATGGCGTGCTGATCTACGCAACGACGACGACCAGCGCGGAATTCCTGCTCCTGCTGGCGGTTGCGGCGCTGATCCCGGCGCAGCGGCGGCTGGATGCGGTCGGCGATGTGCAATCGGTCATCAACTACAGCCTGACGCTCACCCTGCTGTTGATGGCCGGGCCATCACTGGCAATCCTCGTTCCGTTTCTGGTGCTGGTAGTGCCATTGCGAGAGAACGACGCGCGGCAGAAGCCGCAAGTCTTCGCCGCCATGCTGCTTGTGGCCGTTGTGCCCACGCTGATCATCATAACGGGTGTCTGGGCCATGGCGGCGCGCGCGGGATTGAGCCTGGACCTGCTTGTTCAGCCGTTCGTCCAGGATTTCGTCCCCGTCCGCCGCCCCGTGGCAGCCATGATCGCCCTGTCGGCAGTTACGGCACCGGTAGCGGCGATCCTGGTCATCCACGGTGCCATCCCGGACCGCCGGCGCAAGCCGCTAACCACCGTGGTCGCTTTGGCTCTGCCGCTCTATCTGGCGGTTGGCAATAGTATCTTCGACTGGCAGTTGACCCCCTGGACACCTGCCGCTGCCGTGATGGCCACCGCCATGGGTTGGCTCTGCGCGACACGTGTGCGGCCCTGGATGCGCTGGCTGACCCTTGCCATGCTGTTCGTCAGTTCGCTGGCGAGCTGGCTGGTGGCGCGCCTATGGGCGGACCCGGCCTGGCTGGACGGGCTGATGCCCATCCAGCTCTTTGATCTGCGCGTCGTGGTCCCCGGCCTGGGCTGAGCTCCGTCAGACCCTTTGGCTGCCGATCTCTGCCATATCATAGGGCGTGGTCTGGTAGATCTCGTTGATCCAGTTCTGGAACAGCAGGTGGGCGTGGCTGCGCCAGCGATTTTCCGGCGTCGCCGAGGTGTCGCCGTTCGGAAACAGGTTTGTCGGGGGCGGCGTGTCGAGGCCTGCCTTGACGTCCCGCTCATACTCGTCGGCCAGCGACCGGTTGTCGTATTCGAGGTGATTGAGGAAATGCACCGCGCGGTGCTTCTCGTCGCCCAGCATGCAGACACCGATTTCGGCATTGTCGATCAGCACTTCCAGGTCGGCGCCCAGCGTCGTCCGATCGATGTCATTGTAGCGTGACACCGGGATCATCGGGCTGTCGGAGAAGCCGCGCAGGAAGGGCGAGCGCGGGTTGACCACCTGGTGGCGGAACACACCGAAAGCCTTGGACGGCATGCGATAGCGGCTCGCTCCATGGAAATGGTGCAGCGCAGCCTGCGCCCCCCAGCAGATGAACATGGTGTGGTGCACGTTGGTCTGCGTCCAATCCATGATCTCCACCATCTCCTTCCAATACCGAACCTCTTCGAACGGCATGTTGGCGATGGGGGCTCCGGTGACGATGAAGCCATCGAACTTCTTGTTCCGCACCTCTTCCCAGGTGCGGTAGAAGGTCTTGAGATAGTCCTCGGACGTGTTCTTGGACTGGTGGTCGGTAACGCGCACCAGCGTCAGTTCCACCTGCAGGGGCGTCGCGCCGATCAGGCGGGTGAACTGCGTCTCGGTCCGCTCCTTGTTGGGCATCAGGTTAAGCAGGCCGATGGAGAGCGGACGGATGTCCTGCCGCGCGGCGCGCGTGGAATCCATCACATAGACGCCCTCGTCCTCGAGGGTCTTTCGGGCGGGCAGGTTGTCGGGAATTCGAATAGGCATATCAGCCTCTTGAGCGAGTTTGATCGAAAAACGATTCAGGCGTTGCGCGTCTCCCCGAAGGAAGCGCGCTAGCGCATTCGCTTTTCGATGGCGGCCGCCATGAGATCGATGAATTCGTCGCCATCGCGCACGGTGGCCAGGTCCGAAGCTTCGACGACATAGCCAAAATTGTCGGCCAGCGCCTGGTAGCGCGGCAGCCGGTCATGCAGCAATGCCTCGAAGCCCCAGGCGCCAAAGCCCAGGGGATCGACGTCGCAGTCTTCGACGATGCCGTTGATCAGCTTGTACTCGGCCCATTTCTCCACGAGGAACGGCGGCCGGTAATACATCGGCTTGGGAGACTGCTTGAAGCGGCGCACCAGTTCGGCCGTGTCCTTGTCCGTGCCACGAATGTAGAGCAGGGCAGTGGACGCGGCGAGCGTCTTGACCACGGGGTCTTCGGGGTTCTGCGGGTCGATGACCTCGATCAGCGAACCGCCGGTATCGGCGATGAAGTCGTCATAGCCGTAGAGCGCTTTGGCGCGCTCGATGAAGTGCGGCACGTCCTGCAGGGCGGCGACTTCGGCCACCCGGTGCTGCTCCTGCCGGCGCTGGTATTCGGCCAGCGGCAGGCCGCCCTTGTCCGGATTGCCGGGCGTGCCGAGATAGGTCGACAGCGGATCGAGATTGTCGAAGGTAATGTTGGATGAGATGTAGATCGAGTCCGAGCGCAGCAGTTGCGCCAGGAACGGGACCTTCATGGCCTCGCGCTTGAAATTGTCGACGATGGCTTCGCCCATGTAGCGGGTGCCGATGCGGTAGTCGGCCGAGTAGTGAAACCACTTGCTGGCGCGCAGCATATTGCTCAGCCGCGTCTTGCCGACGCCGGCCATGCCGAACACCGTCACCGCGCGGCGCGGGGCTTTCACGAACTCATCGGCACTACTGAACAGCATGGAATGCCCCGGAATTTCAGGCTCCTGCATTACTGCAAGCGCCCCGCGTTCACAAGCAGGCGGCAAAATCTGCCGCGGGCTCGGACTCAATTGCCGGGATGCCGCCACATTTCGAGGCTTCTGCCGCAAATAACTCAATGAAATCAACGACAAAAGCAGTTGGCATCGCGTTTGCATTACTCTTTGCGAACGCGTCCGCCGACGCAAACGGGTTTTACGGAGTATCACATGGGCATTTATGGCGCTCTTTCCAGTGCGGTGACCGGGCTGCGGGCCCAGGCGCATGCCTTGGAAAACATTTCGGGCAATATCGCGAACTCGCAGACCACGGGTTACAAGCGTATCGAGACCGACTTCCTCGATCTGATCCCCGATGCCCCGATCTCGCGCCAGGTTCCCGGCGCCGTGCTGGCCCAGTCGCGCGGTACCAACAGCGTGCAGGGCGACATCAAGACGGTGTCGGACGAGACCTTCATCGCCCTCAATTCGAACGGCTTCTTTGTCGTTGAACCCAAGATTGGCCAGTCGGACGGCAATGCCGTGTTCGCCGGCACCAATTTCTATACTCGTCGCGGCGACTTCGAGATCGACAAGGATGGTCTCTTGGTCAATGGCGCCGGTTACTACCTCAAGGGCCTGCCGATCGACACGCTGACCGGCAACATTTCCGGCTCGGTGCCGGAGGTGATCAAGCTCTCCAACAACTTCCTGCCTGCCCAGGCGACGACACGCGTCAACTACCAGGCAAACCTGCCGCAGCTGCCCAAGAACACGGGCTACAACGCCACCATCTACAACAGCGAACTGATGGAGGCTGCTGACTATCTGCCGGGCTCGACCACGGCGTCCAAGGCCGGCACTGTTGCCCTGACGGGTGCCAACGAAGCCGATACGGTCATGACGGCTGGCGAATCCCTCACGGTCACCGTCAACGGCACCGCGGTGAAGTTCGATTTCTATGACGGCGATGCGGGCGCCTATGCCGGCACCAATATCGGCATCAACATCAAGGACAGCGCGCCGGCCATCACCATAACTCAGGCACTGGCGGCCATGCAGGCAGGCCTGCGTTCGGCTGGCGGCTCGGCGGCAAGCTCGGCTACCGTGGGCCTCAACGGCGCCAACAATCTCGAAATCACCCTGGGCACCGACTATCACGCTTCCTTCAGCGTGGCCGGCTCGGCCGGCACCATGGCGGCCCTGGGTATGACGGCCGGCGCGTCCAGCGCGCCGACCCGCCCGGCTGTTACCACCGTTTCGGCCGACCTCGACGCCGAGTTCAAGGCGAACTCGGTGGCTGGCGGCGCCATCACCGTCTACGCCGAGAACGGCGCCCCCGCCAACGTTCAGCTGCGCTGGGCCAAGGTGGATAGCGCCGCCGCCGGCGGCGTGGACACCTGGAACCTGTTCTACATGTCCAACAGCGAGGCGACGGGTACGTCGCCGATGTGGACCAATATCGGCCAGACCTACGCCTTTGCCGGCGACGGTTCGCTGCTGCCGCCGGGCGTCCCCACCGCGACGATCAACAACCTGGTCGTCAATGGCGTGGAACTGGGCAATGTCGAACTCAAGCACGATACCAACGGTATTTCGCAGTTCGCCGACGTCAACGGCACGGTCAACGTCTCCACGCTGAACCAGAACGGCTACGGCGCCGGCGAGTTCGTGTCGGTGGCCATCAATGACAGCGGTCGAGTCGTCGCCACGTATTCGAACGGCGAGCGCATCGACATGGCGCAGGTGGTGACCGCCGAATTCAACGCCATCAACAAGCTCAAGCGGCTTGATGGCGGCGTGTTCGCCACCACGTCGGAATCGGGCGAGGCTATCCTCGATCTGTCCGGCTCGGGTGTCATCGGCGGCGCGCTGGAAGCCTCCAATACCGATATTTCCGACGAATTCACCAAGCTGATCGTGACGCAGCAGGCCTACGCGGCCGGCACCCGCATCGTCACCGCCGCCGACAAGATGCTGCAAGAAGCCCTCAACATGATCCGCTGAGGCGGGTCCAGCCAGTAGCGGTCCGGGACCAGGGTTCCGGGCCGGATTTCTCAGTGTGGAGTCCCCTCAATGGGCCTGACGTCATCACTCACGAATGCTGTGTCCGGTCTGCGGGTCAACCAGGATTCCCTCGACATTCTGAGCCGGAATATCGCCAATTCGGGTACGCCCGGATATCACCGGCAGCAGCTGAACATTGTCGACTACAATTCGCAGGACAGCAGCTACGCCCGCTCGGTCGGCACCAACCGGGCCTTCAATTCCAGCCTGCAGGCCTATTACAACCGCCAGGTGTCAGACACGGCGAATTCCAGCGTCAGCGCCAGCTATCTCGATCGGCTGCAGGGCTTTCTGGGCAAGCCGGGCACGGCGGGCTCGCTCGACAAGGTCTTCAGCGGGCTGCAGAACGCCCTGCAGGGCATTGCGACCAGCCCGGATGACTACAATTCCCGCGCCCAGGCCGTGTCCGCCGCACAGAGCATGGTGGAGACCCTAAACCGCCTGTCCAGCACCATCCAGGGCATGCGCCAGGAGACGGAAGGGCAGATCGCGTCAGACGTCCACAATCTCAACGGGATGCTGAGCTCGCTCGCCGAAGTCAACAATCGCATGCTCGATCTGGGCATGACCGAAACGGCCCGCGCCGCGCTGCTCGATCAGCGCGACCGGCTGGTCGGGTCGGTGGCCGAGATGATTGACGTGCGGGCCGACTATCGTGCCGACGGCACGGTGGCGCTGATGACGCGCTCGGGCGTAGGCCTGATCGACAATGGCATCTCGACCTTCAAGTTCGAGAGCGCCGGCAACCTGTCACCCAATTCGATCTTCGATCCCGACCCGGCACAGACCAAGGTCGGCAAGATGACGCTGACGACGCCCTCGGGTCTCACCATCGATTTGGTGACGCAGGGTGTGCTGCAGGGCGGCGAGCTGGGCGGCCTGGTGACGTTGCGCGACCGGACGCTGGTCGAAGCACAGGAGCAGCTCGACCAGATCGCAGCCGGTCTGGCCTTGGCATTTTCGACCAACAAGAGTGCCGGCGTTGCGGCTACCAGCGGCGCGGCAGCCGGGCTCGATGTCGATATTTCCAACCTGGCGCCGGGCAATGACGTCCTGCTGACCTATGCCGAGGATGGCGTCGAGAAGCGCGTCCGCATCATCAACACGGCCGAAGCGTCGGACTATGTGGACGCCTCCGGCCAGCGGGTGATCGGCGTCGACTTTTCGACCGGCGCGGCTGCAGTCGCTGCGGCGCTCGATGCCAAGCTGCCGAACCTCGATATCACCAGCACCGGGGCGAACAACCTGCGCATCCTCGACGATGGCGCGGCTGGCCGGACCGACGTGCGCACCGCGGTCGCGCGCTCGAGCTCCACGGGGCTGCAGGGCGCCGGGCTCGGCTTCAACCTGTTCGTCGACCAGGGCAACAAGGCCTTCACCAACAACCTCGATACCGATCCGCAGCAGATACAGGGCTTCGCGGCCCGTATCTCGATCAATCCGGCGGTCGTCGCCGACAATCGCCTGCTGGTGCAGTACGAGGTTGGCGGTACGCTGGGCGATTCAGATCGCGCCGACTATGTCATCGACCAACTCAGCAAGATGCAGTTCGTGTCGGGTGGCAATCCTGCCGCCAATACCGGACGTTTCCAGCTCACCGGAAATCTCAGCGAGGTCATCTCGCAGATCGTCGGCTTCCAGGGTTCGACGGTCAATGCGGCTCTCACCAAGCGCGATGACCGCCAGCTGACGCTCGATACGATCGTCGACCAGATGCAGAGCGAATACGGGGTCAATGTCGACGAGGAAATGGCCCGCCTGATGGAGTTGCAGAACGCCTACGCTGCCAATGCGCGAGTGGTTTCCGTCGTCAAGGAACTGCTCGATGCCTTGCTGGCGTCGACGTGATGGCTGTGTGCGGTAGAGGAGTAGCGTAAGATGATCGTCAACAAATCCATGTTCCCGCTCCAGACCGGGTTCGGCGTCATCTCCCAGATGCAGGACAAGTTCGCCACGCTGCAGATGCAGCTCGGTACCGGCGACAAAGCGTCCAAGCTGTCCGAGATGGGCCGGGACCTGCCGATGTCGCTGTCGGTGCGCTCGCGCCTGGGCAAGATTGAAGGCTTCTCGGCCAATATCGATACGGTCAACCTGCGCCTGAGCTTTCTCGACAAGACCATCACCCGCATGGATGCCATGGAGGCAGAAGCCCGCAATGCGGCGGTGCAGGGGCAGTACGGCACCAACAATATCAATATGGCGACGCTGCCGGGCCTCTCCAGGGCGCGGCTGGACGAGCTTGTGACCCTGCTTAATTCCGACGTCGCCGGGCGCTACCTGTTCGGCGGCTCCAATACCGACCGTGCGCCGCTGCCTGATACCAATGTGCTGCTCGACGGGCAGGGGGGCAAGGCCGGGTTCAAGACCGTCCTCAACGAACGCAAGGCGGCCGATATCGGCGATGACGGGCTGGGTCGGCTGAACTCCGCCCTGGTCGTCGGTGACCCGCCGGTGCCTGGCCCGGCAACCGCCTCGGTGCTGACGCTCAGCGAAGACGGGGTGCATCCGTTCGGCTACAAGCTCTCCACCATCTCGTCGACGGCGGCGCCTTCGGCCCTGACCTATACCTCGCCCGTCGTTTCGGTCCCGCCGGTCGCCAAAAACCTCACGGTCACGTTCCAGCCTGATCCGGCCGAACAGATCAAGTCGGGGCAGACCGTAACCATGGGTTTCACCCTGCCAGACGGTACCGAGACCCAGATCACCCTGCGTGCGACTACTGCCGCTGAATCCAACGGCGGCACCGACGAATTCATCATCGGCGCGGATGCCGGTGTAACGGCCACCAATTTCCAGGCAGCGCTTAATGCGAAGCTGGTCGCTGTTGGCGAGACCCAACTCTCCGGCGCATCCAATTTCGCGGCAGCGGCAAACTTCTTCAACGGCGCCGGCGAGCCGGTGCTGCGTGTCCAGAATGGTGGCGGCGGTTTTGCCAATGCGACCGCGCTGCGCGTCGCCGACGCGACCGACACCATCATGTGGTATACGGGACAGTCGCCGGCAGTGGCCGGGGAAGGCCTGGGCCGGATGGAGATCGGCACCAACACGGCCACCAATGCCGTGCGGCTGAGCGAGACCGCTCCCGTCTCCCCCAGCCATGGCTTCCAGATCAGCAGTGTGTCGGCCAGCACCGCCAATATCACCACGGCCTATTCGGCGGCCGATCCCAGCGCCGTGACCGCCACCTTCGCCGCCAATCCTGCGGCCGGCGAGGCCGTGCAGATAACGCTCACCGAGCCCGGCGGAAACACGCGTGTCCTGTCGCTGACCGCGGTAACCGGCAAAGCCGGCGCCGGCCAGTTCTCGATCGGCGCCACTGTTGGCGAAACCACCGCCAACTTTGCCAAGGCGCTGAATGTGGTGGCCACCGAGGCTGCCGCGGCCGCCGAGGGCAACCCCCGCCAGAGCGTGACGGCTCAGGTCGATGACGCCACGCGCGTTGCCTACGGCATCCAGGGCAATGAATCGGGGCTGCTGAAGCTGGTGCGGACGATGGCTTCGCTGTCGGTCGAGACCTATCCGACCGAAGAAAACATCCTGGCTTCACGGGAGCCTATGCGGCTCGCCGCGATGGCCCAACTCAACCCCGTGCAACGCGCTGCCGACCTTGCCGCTTACGAGAAGGCGGTTGCCGCCGATCGCCGCAGCGCCAATGGCCGGTTTGACGCCATGGCCACCCGGCAGCAGGCACAGCTATCGGAGTCGCACAACGCCGAACGCGGCTCGGTGGAAATCCTGACCATGGAACTGGCGGTGGCGCGGATCTCGCTCAACACCTCGTCCCAGCGTCACGTCAACTACAAGGCGCAGCTCGATAACCTGCTGAGCGATGTCGAGACGGTGAGCAAGGAAGATGTGGCCATGGAGATCATGGCGCTGCAGACGCGCCTGCAGGCGAGCTATCAGGCGACCTCGATGGTGAGCAAGCTGAGCCTGGTCAACTTCCTCTAGCGCCGAACGGGCTGCAAACAAAAACCCCCACGGCGTCGCCGAGGGGGTTTTTTGTCATTCGGGAATTTGCGTTCAGTTACCGCGCAAGCCAGCGGCGATCTGGCGATTGAGCCGGACCAGCACATCGAGTTGCTGTGGCTGCGGATTGAGGTCCAACAGGATCTCGCGGGTCTGGTTCATGATGAACATGCCCAGATTGGCGATGTTCTGACGGATTTCACGGGGGAGGGCACTATCTTCCTTGGTCACCGCGGCCATGAAGATGGTCCAGATCTTGCGGTTGAAGGTCAGTGCGGCCTTGAGATCCTGGTCGGTGCCGGTTGCCCACTCGTCCTTCACCCGCTGCAGGCCGGCGGCTGCCTTCATCAGGAGCGCCGATTCACGCTCCCGGGCCGACTCAACGATCTTCGTCGTCTGCTGGTAGGCTTGTGCGCCTTGCTGATGCATGGGAAAGCAGTTCCTGTTCGTACTCTGTCAGCCGTTGAGCGGCCTTCAGAGCTTTGTACAGAGCCCCAGTTAATATCTCGTTATTGATTTGGTTAATGATGTCCAGAGCCGACGGGACAGCCTCGAGAAAGTCCCTCGACAGGGCGGTGTAGGCGGTCCTGGCTGTGTCTAGATCCTCGTCGATATACATGAGCTGCACCGCCAGGTAGATGCGCTTGGCGGGCGTGGTCGCCGTCTCGGACGTGAGAATGTCCTTTTCCCGCAGGATCGGCGCGCGTCCCTCGATGAAGAGGCGGGTGCGCTGGTCCGAATTGGTGATGATGCAATTGCCCACCAGCAGCTTTTCGCCAGGCTTCAGTTCCACCTTGAGTGCCATTCTGCCAGCCTCCGCGACTCGTAACTCGTCCTGATTGGTCTAGCTCGCCACCAACGCGAAAACAATGAAGGCGGGCACATGGCCCGCCTTCGAGGTATTTCGTCCTGAACGGAGCGTTTAGCGCAGGAGCTGCAGGATCGACTGGTCGGCCTGGCTGGCCAGCGACAGGGAGTTCTGCGACAGCTGCTGGCGAGTCTGGAGAGCCAGCAGGTTAGCCGCTTCGGTGTTCATGTCGGCCAGCGTCAGGTTGCCGGCGCCGGTTTCCAGCGTATCGATCATCGAGGTCGTGAAGGCCTTGCGGTTCTGCACGATCGACAGGTTCGAGCCGAAGGTCGAAGCCTGCGAGCGGACCTGGTCCAGCGCCGCCTTCACGTCGGTCAGCAGGCCGTCGATGGTGTTGTCACTGTCGAGCTGCTTTTCTTCAAGCTGGGTGGGTACGCCCAGGTTGAAGGCGTTGATCGTTTCCCCGTCCTCGGTCTGGATGTCGATCGACGACGTACCGGTTTCGTTGAAGGTGATGGCCAGCTTGTCGCCGCGCAGCAGGTTGATACCGTTGAACGAGGCATCGTCGGCGAGCTTATCAAGCTGGTCGCGCAGTTCGTTGAACTGATCGGCCAGGCCGGCGCGAACCGAGTTGCCGGTAATCTCGGTCAGGGCGATGGCGGAGCCTGTGACTGCACCACCGGCAGCACCGGCGATTTTCAGCGGCTGGGTCGACTGGTTTTCGATACGCAGCCGGCCGTTGTCGTTGGAAGCGCGGATCTTGCCGGTCAGGTTGGTATTGGCGTTGATCTCGCTGACCAGCGTATCGATGGTCTTGACCGCAAACGTCTGGTTGACGGCGGTCACGGTGCCCGAAGAGATAACACCGTTGGTCGAGGTCGTCGTCGTGGTGGCGCCACGGCCCAGGGCAGTGCCCAGGGCGGCGTCGCTGGTATCGACGGTGAAGTTACGACCGTCGTCACGGGTAAAGTTGATACCAGCGGCTACGCCAGCCAGGGTGAAGCCGGCGGTGGCGCCAGCAGCAATGAGCGCGGCCTTCTGGCCTGCAGCGGCGTTGGTAAAGGTGTAGGTGGCCGTGTCGCCGCCTTCGCTGGTGAAGGTGACGGTCTTGCCGTTGAGGGCAGACATGTCCGGATCGGCAGCGGACCAGTCGGTACCACCGGCGGCCACCAGGGTCGCGTCGGTATTGGCAGTCGCGGCACCAGCGGACAGGCCGGCGAACTGGGCGGCCGTACCGCCAAGCGTCAGGGATTCGCCCTTGGAGCTTTCGAGCTTGAGCTGACCATCAACAACGGTCGCCTTGACGCCGCCATTGCCACCAGAAACGCCATTCAGCGCGGTGTTGATCTTCTCGGCCGAAGTCTCGGCAGTGTCGCCCTTGACCAGGGCCACGGAGACGGCAGCGTTGGCGTTGAGGCTCGTGGCCTGCACGGTAACAGTGCCGGCGAAGCCGAGACGACCATTGCCGCCAACGAAGCCATTGTTACCGGTCTTGGTGCCGTTGTGGATCGACACAGACTGGTCGGCGGTGAATGCGCCGCCGCTGAAGGTCAGGTTCTCGGCTGCGGATGTGCCGACGACGGTGGGGTCGACCGACAGGGAGGCCGTCTGGAACGACTTGTCCTGACGCGCCTGGCGCAGGGTCGACTGCATCGATTCCAGGGTCTTGGTCATGGCGGTGAGGCCATTGTCGGCGGCTTCCAATGTCTGGATACCATTCGCCATGGAGTCGATCAGCGAGCCCAGGTCGCTGGCGCGGTTGGTGAGGCCCTTGGCGGTGAACCAGCTGGAAGGATTGTCCAGAGCCGAGTTCACTTTGTTGCCAGTGGCGAGACGATTCTGCGTCGTCTCCATCATCTCGGCGGTGCCCTTCAGCGAGAGCAGGTTGGACCGAACGGCCTTTGAAAGGGAGATATCCGACATTTATGCAATCCTTGCCCTGGGCCTTCTTGGCCCCCTAGTAAGAAGTGTTAACAGCGGTTCGTTAAAGGGGCGTTAACCATGCCAGTTGACGGGTCATAAACCATAATGGCCGTGGAGAAGCAGCGGTGCAAAAGAGAAGGGGCGGGTCTTGCGACCCGCCCCAATTCTTTGACCTGTAAGGCTTTTTCCGGATTAGCGGATGAGCTGCAGGATCGACTGGTCGGCCTGGCTGGCCAGCGACAGCGAGTTCTGCGACAGGGACTGACGGGTCTGCAGAGCCAGCAGATTTGCCGCTTCGGTGTTCATGTCGGCCAGGGTCAGGTTACCAGCACCGTCTTCCAGCGTATTGATCATCGAGTTGGTGAAGGTCTGGCGATTCTGCACGATCGAGAGATTCGAACCGAAGCTCGAAGCCTGCGAACGCACGTCGTTGAGAGCCGTCTTCAGCTTGGACAGTTCGCCGTCGATGGTGTCATCGCTGTCGAGGTCCGATGCCTTCAGGGTGGTCGAGACACCCAGGTTTGCCGAGTTGATGGTCTCGCCGTCATCGGTCTGGATGTCGATCGACGACGTACCAGTTTCGTTGAAGGTGATGGCCAGCTTGTCGCCGCGCAGCAGGTTGATACCGTTGAACGAGGCGTCGTCGGCGAGCTTGTCGAGCTGGTCGCGCAGTTCGTTGAACTGATCGGCCAGGCCAGCACGGACCGTGTTGCCAGCAACTTCGGTCAGTGCGAGGGCAGCACCGGTAACGGCACCACCAGCAGCACCGGCGATTTCCAGCGCCTTGGTCGACTGGTTTTCGATACGCAGCTTGCCGTTGTCGTTGGAAGCGCGGATCTTGCCGGTCAGGTCGGTGTTGGCGTTGATTTCGCTGACGAGAGCGTCAACGCTCTTGACCGCAAACGTCTGGTTGACGGCCGTCACAGTGCCCGAAGAGATGACACCGTTGGTCGAGGTCGTCGTCGTGGTGGCGCCACGACCCAGAGCGGTACCAAGTGCCGCGTCGCTGGTATCGACGGTGAAGTTACGACCGTCGTCACGGGTGAAGTTCACACCACCGGCAACGCCGGCAAGCGTGAAACCGGCAGTGGCACCAGCGGCAACGAGAGCAGCCTTCTGGCCGGCAGCAGCGTTGGTGAAGGTGTAGCTAGCGGTGTCGCCGCCTTCACTGGTGAAGGTGACGGTCTTGCCGTTGAGGGCAGACATGTCCGGATCGGCAGCGGACCAGTCGGTACCACCGGCGGCCACCAGGGTCGCGTCGGTATTGGCAGTCGCGGCACCAGCGGACAGGCCGGCGAACTGGGCGGCCGTACCGCCAAGCGTCAGGGATTCGCCCTTGGAGCTTTCGAGCTTGAGCTGACCATCAACAACGGTCGCCTTGACGCCGCCATTGCCACCAGAAACGCCATTCAGCGCGGTGTTGATCTTCTCGGCCGAAGTCTCGGCAGTGTCGCCCTTGACCAGGGCAACAGAGACGGCAGCGTTGCCATTGAGGCTGGTTGCCTGAAGGGTAACAGTGCCGGCGAAGCCGAGACGACCATTGCCGCCAACGAAGCCATTGTTGCCGGACTTGGTACCGTTGTGGATCGAAACCGACTTGGCCGCGGTGAATGCACCGCCGCTGAAGGTCAGGTTTTCGGCAGCCGAAGTACCAACCGTGGCGGAGTCAACCGTCATCGAAGTGGTCTGGAAGGACTTGTCCTGGCGAGCCTGGCGGAGGGTCGACTGCATCGATTCCAGGGTCTTGGTCATGGCGGTGAGGCCATTGTCAGCGGCTTCAAGCGTCTTGACGCCGTTGGCCATGGAGTCGAGCAGGGAGCCCAGGTCGCTTGCGCGGTTGGACAGGCCCTGTGCAGTGAACCAGCTGGAAGGATTGTCCAGAGCCGAGTTCACCTTGTTACCGGTGGACAGGCGGTTCTGGGTCGAAGCCATCATGTCCGCAGTGCCCTTCAGCGAGAGCAGGTTGGAGCGGACGGCTTTGGAAAGAGAAATGTCGGCCATTTGAGAGTCCTTTTCTAGGATTACGCAAACTAAAACGCCTCTTCCTGAGGCAGGGCGATCCTCATCCGACAGGCTCTAAAGAAGGATTAAGCGGCTGATGAATATTTGGGCAAATTGCGCTCGATAGTACGGCGTCCAAAAACAAAAAGCCCCGGAGATCCGGGGCTTTCGCTTGTCGGCGCGGGTTTGGTCCGGTCAGGAGCCATTAACCTAGGCAATCAGATCCTTGAGCCGCGCCTCGGATTCGGGGGGCAACGGGATCGAGCCGATGCGCATGATCAGCTCTTCTATAGTGGTGGGCGCAGGCGGCATCTTGCCGGCAATAACGGCGGCCGCGAACATGGAGGCGGCGCCGTAGCGATCTGGCTCCGGCGCCGGTTCGGCGGGCGGGTCCTTGCGGGGGAATTGTCCGCCGTCACTGGAGCTGGAATTTTTCGGCGCAGGAGGGGTGCTGTCAGGCAGCACGCTGCGCTCCCCGTCGACGGGCCTGGGGCGATAACTTGAAAGGCCGACGCTGCCTGTAGAAAGCGGATCGGCCGTGATTGCGGTGATCATGACGCTGTCCTTGCATCCACGAATGCCAGTGGGCACCGTAAACCTACCGCGATTTCCTCCCGATTACCGCCGTTCTCCGCAATTGATGTAAATTGAGTCTAAATCAAAGTGCCCGGTTGACTGCGATGCCGCGGGCCGATGCTGCCGGGTCTGCTGTGATGGCGCCACCACGTCCGTAAGTCTTGGCCTTGTTTTGTTGACCCACGATCTTGGCGACATCTGTGAGCAGATCTTCGGTCACCATACGGGCGGTTGCCAGCACACGTAAATTCTCCGCCATCTGCGTGGCGAGGCGCTCATGACCGAGGCGGAGCCGGTCGATGGCTGCGGGGGCCTGAGCCTTGAGGCGCGCGTTCTGGCGCTGCACCGAGCGGGCAAAGCCGACATAGTCCTGTGCCAGTCGCGTCTTTTCCGGCGTCAGGGTGCTGGCCTGCCGCATATGGCCGGCGCGGAGCAGGGTGGTCTCCTGGTTCATGACATCGACCAGGGCGGCCAGGGCGATCTCGGCCATGCGGCACAGTTCGTCGGCCGGCAGGCTGTCGAGTGCGGCGAGGCGTGCGGCTGCGGTCATTTATAGGCTCCCGGCAAGATGGTGTTCTGGTTGTTGGCCGCTTCCTGCATGGCGAGCAGGTCGGGCAGGAGTTGTTCGGCAATGCCCAGCCCGCCATTCTGCGCCATGTTGGCGGCAAGCTGTTCGGACTGCATGGAGCGCCAGGTTTCTTCGCCGAAGCCGCCCCCCATGACGCTTTCGTCGGTCTTGATGGAGGAGAAGAGTTCCTTGGTCAGCGTATTGAGGAACACGCCTTCGAAATCCTCGGCCTGCTGGCGGACCTTGGCGATCTCGCTTGGGGTAAGGGTCGAGCCCGGCTGTTTGATGGTTTGCAGCATCACAGCACCTCGATCTCGGCCTGCAGGGCACCGGTGGCCTTGATCGCCTGGAGAATGGCGATCAGGTCGCGTGGCGAGATGCCCAGGGCGTTGAGGCCATCCACCAGTTCCTGCAGCGTCACGGACTCGTTGACGATCGTCAGTGCGGTCTCGGACAGATTGGCATTGAGATTGGTGTTGGCCTCGGTCGTGGTCACGCCCAGGCTCAGCGGGTTGGGCTGCACCACGGTCGGGTCCTCGGCGATGGTCACCGTCAGGTTGGATTGGGCGACGGCAACGCTCGACACACGCACGTCCCGGCCCATGACGATGATGCCCGAGTTTTCATCGATGACGATCTTGGCCGTCTGGTCGGTCTCGACCATGAGCTGCTCGATATCGGTCAGCAGGTCCACGATGTTGCCGTTGAAGCCGTTGGGCAGGGTCAGCCGCACCGTGGCCGGATCTTCCGGGGTGGCCGTGGGGGCGCCGATGAAGTCGTTGACGGCCAGGGCGATGCGGCGGGCCGTGGTCAGGTCGGGGTTGCGCAAAGCCAGGCGAAGCGAGGTCTGGCTGCCGAGGTGGAACTCGATCTCGCGCTCGATCAGTGCACCCGAAGAGATGCGGCCGGTGGTGGGAACGCCCGATATGATCGTGGCGGCGTCGCCCTCTGCCTTGAAGCCGTTAATGGCGACGGGGCCTTGCGCGATGGCATAGACTTCGCCGTCGGCGCCGAGCAGTGGCGTCACCAGCAAGGTGCCGCCCTGCAGGCTGTCAGAATCGCCTAGTGCGGCGACCGACACATCCATGCGGGAACCCTGCGTTGCGAAGGGGGGCAGGTTGGCGGTCACCATCACGGCGGCCACGTTGGCGGTACGGACGTTCTCGCCGGCCGTATTCACCCCGAGCCGCTCGAGCATCGATTGCAGCGACTGCTTGGTGAAAGGCGAATTGTTGAGGCTGTCGCCGGTGCCGTTGAGGCCGACGACCAAGCCATAGCCGACCAACTGGTTCTCGCGCACACCCTCGAAATCGACGATATCCTTGATGCGAGCGGCGGCGGCCTGGGTCTCGATGGTGGGCAGCAGCACCATGGATATGGTCAGCGCCCCAGCGATCAGCCTGTGCAGCAGCGATTTGGTCATCCGGCATCCCCGTAGTCCGGCTGCACCATCCCCATGACGCAGCATTCGCCGATCACATTGCGAAAACCGTGCCAGTCGGTGGAAGTTTTCCTAAGATATTGAAATTAAACGGTTCTGCGGCGCGAGTTGGTTCGGCGGAATTCGCGCGACGGCGTCGATGAGCAATTCTTGCCGGGCTTATTAAGACCTTGTTAAGGGCTGGCGGCAGATTTTGCCGGGGACGGCACCAAACTGATTTGAGTCCAGCCCTTGCGCATCGACACCAGCAACCGGACGACAGGCGTAGGCCGCGGCAGTGCCGCGGGGCGCTCCGGCTCGGGCGTGGCTTTCGTGCCGGCCGGGGAGGACGCGCCTGCGCGGGTCGCCGGCAGCGCCCCGGCCCAAGCGATGACCGGAATTGACGCCATCCTGGCTCTGCAGGCCGCCGAGGGGCCGCTGACCGGGCGCAAGAAGGCCGTGCGTCGCGGCGCATCGCTCCTCGATAGTCTCGACGAAATGAGGACGGACCTCCTGATCGGGCGCATTGATCCGGAGCGGCTCGATCGCATGACGGTCGTCCTTTCGGAGGCGCGCGAGCGATCGCTTCCCGGGCTCGATGCCCTGCTCGACGATATCGAGCTGCGGGTGCGCGTGGAACTGGCCAAGGCCGGGCGCTATCCAGCCGGCTGAGCGCCGGTCATCAAAATGTTGTCAATATCGCGCTATGCGCCTGACGAGTTGGCGCTTTCCCGTGTTAAGCACCCGCGCTCTGTGCGCTTGCCCGGTGGGTTCCAGGCGCATATATAGGCCGCCTTAGGGGTGCATTGGAGTTGAGTCTGCTGATGTCTTCGATTGCAGAAGTGGTTGAATACCGGCCCAGTGACGACGAGCCGTTCATGAATCCCCGGCAGCGCGAGTATTTCCGGGCCAAGCTCAACGCCTGGAAGGATGACATCCTCCGCGAGAGCCGCGAAACCCTCGAGAACCTGCAGGAAGAGAGCCAGAACCATCCCGATATGGCCGATCGTGCCAGCTCGGAAAGCGATCGCTCGCTGGAACTGCGCACCCGTGATCGTCAGCGCAAGCTCATCTCCAAGATCGACGCGGCGCTCAAGCGCATCGACGATGGTACCTATGGCTATTGCGAAGAGACTGGTGATCCGATCGGCATTGCCCGGCTCGATGCCCGCCCCATCGCTACGCTGAGCCTGGAAGCCCAGGAAATGCATGAGCGCCGCGAAAAGGTATATCGGGACGAATAAAGTCTCGTTCCTTGGTTTTTCAAAGGCTCGCAGTAGATGCGGGCCTTTTTTCTTGGCCGGATCGCAACCATCAAATTGTGATAAAGCGATATTCTTAGGGCCTTGTTTCCGCCGCAGCTTCTCGTCCATATGGTGGCGTCGAGCTTGGGAGGGCAACGATGCTGCAGGTCGCTTCTAAAATGCGCGCGCTGGGTCTGGCGCTGGTTCTCGCGCTGGCTGCACCCGCAATGGCGACGGATCACAAGATCACGCTGCTCGACAATACCGACCTTCCCGGCTTCGATTATTCCATCATCCGCGATACCGATCTCGACGCCTGCAGCGCCGCCTGTGCCGATGACAATATCTGCCGCGCCTTCACCTTCAATTCGCAGTCCAACTGGTGCTTCCTCAAGGGCGCGGCGGGCGAGCCGACCGAGTTTTCCGGCGCCACTTCGGGCCGGGTCAGCCGCGCGCCGTCGCCGGCGGTGACGGACGCCGTCCGCCAGGCCGAATTGCCGTTTCCCGCCCAAGGCATCATCGACACCGCGCGCAGCTTTGCCGCTGGCCTGCCGGAAAGCGATGCGCCGCCGCCCAAAGTGACCTATGCGAGCCTGGTGGCTTCCGCCGAAGAGGCCGCAGCCGCAGAAAATCAGTCGGCAGCCATCGTCGCCTATCGCCAGGCCCTCGCCATCAACGCCAATGACCGCGCGGTCTGGCAGGCATTGGCGCAGGCTGCGCTGACGCAGGCCGAAGCGGTTGCGGGGCAGGCCGACGGAGACGGCGGCAGCAGCCTGGCGTTCCTCGCCACCTCTGCGGCCATGAATGCCTTTCTCCGCTCCACCGAGGTGCAGGATCGGGCCGATGCGCTGGCGGCCCTGGCCAATGCCATGGAATATCGCGAGATGTGGCGCGAGGTGATCGCCAGCTATCGGCTGAGCCTGAAGTTGGCCGCCAACGATGCTGTTGATGCCCATCTCGACGAGGTCGTCGCTCAGCACGGTTTTCGTGTGACCGACCACGTTGTCGATGCCGACGCGGCTTCGCCGCGCATCTGCGCCGTATTCTCCGAGCCCTTGCCCTATTCGACCACTGATCTTTCGGCCTATGTGGTGGTCGCCGACATGCCGCAGGCCTCGGTCGAGGCCGAAGACCAGCAGATCTGCGTCGATGGCCTGCTACATGGCAGCCGCTATGCCATCCGCCTGCGGGCCGGCCTGCCGTCCGTGGATGGTGAGGAACTGCTTAAGGATGTCGTGCTCGACATCTATGTGCCCGATCGCTCGCCCTTCGTCGGCTTTGCCAACGATGCCTATGTCATGCCGGCCGGCCTCGGCGGCGGACTGCCCATCACCTCGGTCAATGCCGATGTCGCACAGGTCATGATCTATCGCATCGGCGATCGCTCCATCGCGACCGCGGTGCGTGACGGCATCTTCCAGGGCAGCCTCACCGAATACGACGCCGAGGGCATTGCCGATCGCGTCGGCGAACAGGTCTGGCAGGGCGAGGTCGATCTCGCGCGCGGCGAAGCCAATGAGCTGACCACCACCGCCATCCCTGTTGCCGAGACCATCGGCAAGATGGAGGCCGGCGCCTATGTCATCACCGCCAAGATCAAGGACGAATATTCCGAATATTGGGATAGCGTTGCCACGCAGTGGTTCATCGTCACCGACATTGGCCTCACCACCATTTCTGGCGACGATGGCGTCCATGCCTTCGTGCGCGGGCTCGATGATGCCAAGGCGATTGCGGGCGCCACGGTCCGCCTTGTCGCCGTCAACAACGAGATCCTCGGCGAAGCCACGACCGATGCCGATGGCCGTGCCATCTTTGCGCCGGGCCTGGCACGGGGCGAGGGGGGCAGGGCGCCCCAACTGCTGGTCGCCGAGACCACGGATGGCGACTATGCCTTCCTCGATCTGTCGCGCCCGGCTTTCGATCTGACCGATCGCGGCGTCGAGGGGCGTCCGTCTCCCGGTCCGCTCGATGTCTTTGCCACTACCGAACGCGGCGTCTATCGCCCCGGGGAAACGGTCTATCTCACGGCTTTGCTGCGCGACGAGCGCGCTGCGGCCGTGACCGGCCTGCCGCTGACGCTCGAAGTCGAGCGCCCCGACGGCGTCGTGGCCAGCAAGCAGGTGCTCAACGATCAGGGCGCCGGCGGCTATTTCGTGGCTCTGCCCATGGTTGCCGAAGCCATGCGCGGCTCGTGGACCGCCCGGCTTTATGCCGATCCCGAGGCCGAGGCGCTGTCGAGCAGCACTTTCCTCGTGGAAGATTTCGAGCCCGAGCGGCTGGCCTTCGAGGTCAGTGCCGCCGACGGGCCGATGGCCATCGGCGAGGTCACTGCGGTGGATGTTGCCGCCAAGTATCTCTATGGCGCAACCGCACCCAACCTGGCCGTCGAGGCTGACGCGATTATCAGCCCGCGGACGACGCTCGACGCCTTCCCCGGCTACACGTTCGGCCGCGTCGACGACACCGTCGAAACCACCCGCGAACCGCTTGGCGTGGTCGGCACTACCGATGAGGCCGGCAATGCCGTTGCCGAAGTCGTGCTGCCGGAACCGCAGGCGACCACCCGTCCGCTTGAAGCACAGGTGCTGCTGCGCCTTGTCGACAGCAATGGCCGTACCATCGAGCGCAGCATCAGCCGCCCGGTGCTGGCCACCGTCGACCGCATCGGCATCAAGCCGACCTTCGATGACGCCTCGGGTCTCGCCGAGGGCAGTCAGGCCAGCTTCGACATCCTGGCGGTATCGCCGCAGGGCGAGGCCATCGCCAAGACCGGCCTCAACTGGACCATTTCGCGCATCGATACCAACTACCAGTGGTACCGCAACGGCAGCACCTGGCAGTGGGAAGCGATCACCACCTCGCGTGAAGTCGCTACCGGCACCGTGGACACGCCCGAAGGCGGGCCGGTGACCATCGGTGCCAATGTCGACTGGGGCCTCTACCGGGTCGAGGTCGAAAGCACGGGCGATAACCCGACCTCGTCCAGCTACGAGTTCTATGCGGGCTACTATTATGCCGATGCCGGCTCGGACACGCCCGACACGCTGCAGGTCGCGCTCGACAAGGCGGCCTACAAGGTCGGCGACACGGCCCAGCTCAAGCTCGATCCGCAGTTCGCCGGCACCGCGCTGGTAATGGTGGTCGATAATCGCATCATCGCCATGCAGGCGGTCGAGGTCCCCGAAGGCGGCACCACCGTGCCGCTCGAGGTGACCGAGGAATGGGGCCCGGGCGCCTATGTGACGGCGATCCTCTATCGTCCGTCCGATGTTACTGAAAAGCGCATGCCATCGCGTGCGCTGGGTCTGGCCTTTGCCGATGTCGAGCCGGGTGACCGCAAGCTCGATGTGACACTCGGGACGCCCGAAGTCACCCTGCCGCGCCAGAGCTTCACCACAACGGTGGAGCTGGGTAACCTCGCCGCCGGCCAGAAGACCTATGTGGCGGTCGCCGCGGTGGATCTGGGCATTCTCAACCTCACCAACTTCAAGGTGCCGGACCCGGACGGCTGGTATTTCGGCCAGCGCCAGCTCGGCATGGAAGTGCGCGATCTCTACGGTTCGCTGATCGATCCGACCCAGGGCCTGGCCGGTGCCATGCGCTCGGGCGGCGACGGTGAATCCTCGCGCTCCGGCACGCCGCCGGCCACCTCGGTCCTGGTTGCCCTTCATTCGGGCATTGTCGAGGTCGATGCCGAGGGCAAGGCCACCATCACTTTCGACATGCCCGACTTCTCGGGCACGGTGCGGGTCATGGCCATGGCCTGGACGGAAACGGCGGTCGGGCATGCCTCGGCCGACGTGATCGTTCGCGATCCGGTGGTCGTCACTCTCAGCCCGCCACGCTTCCTGCGCGTGGGCGATGAATCCCGCCTCCTGGTCGAGATCAACAATATCGATGGCGAGTCAGGCACCTACGGTGTTTCGCTCACAACCGGCGAGGGCATTGCAACCCCGGCTGCCAACAACGATGTCGAGCTCGAAAAGGGCAACCGGACGGCGCTCGAACTCAACCTCAACGGTATGCAGATCGGCGATTGGCCGGTGGTGCTGACCATCACGGCACCCGATGGCAGCACGCAGACCAAGGAACTGCTGCTCGGTGTGCGGCCGACCAGTGCGCCGATCACAACGACCCGTCTCGTGCCCATCAAAGCGGGCGAGACCGTCACCGTCGGGCCGGACCACTTCGACACCTACATGGCCAATACCGGGGCGATGACCCTGGCCATCGGCCCGATTGCCCGCCTCGATGTGCCCGGCCTGCTGCTGGCGCTCGATCGCTACCCCTATGGTTGCGCCGAGCAGCTGTCGAGCCGCGCCCTGCCGCTGCTCTATCTGAACGACGTGGCCAAACTGGTCGGCATTGCTGAGGACGACAAGCTCAACCAGACCGTCATCGACACCATTGCCAACCTGCTGTCCAAGCAGAGTTCAGCCGGCGGCTTCGGCCTCTGGGGGCCATTCGATGGTGGCGATCTGTGGCTCGACGGTTTCGTCACCGACTTCCTGCTGCGCGCCAAGGCCGCTGGCTATGACGTGCCCGAGCAGTCGATGACCATGGCCTTCGACAATCTCGCCAACCAGCTGTCCTATGCTGCCGATTTCGAAAATGGCGGCGAGGATATCGCCTACGCGCTCTACGATCTGGCGCGTGCCGGGCGGGTATCGATGGGCGACCTTCGCTACTATCACGAGGCGCGCCTCAACGCCTTCGGCTCGGCGCTGGCCCAGGCACAGCTGGGTGCCGCCCTGTCGCTCTATGGCGATCCCACCCGGGCCAACTCCGCCTTTGCGGCCGCAGTGGCCAAGCTGGGCGAGCCGGACAATATCCGCCGCTATCGTGGTGACTATGGCACCCGCATGCGTGACCTTGCCGGCGTGTTGGCGCTGGCCGCCGAGTTCAAGCCCGAGGGCGTGGATCTGACGGACCTGGCCAACCAGTTGGCCAAGCTGCGCGACCGGGCAACCTATACCTCGACCCAGGAAGACAGCTGGACCCTGCTGGCGGCCGCGGCTCTCGGCGCATCGGCAACCGACGGCACGGTGACGCTGGATGGCGAGGCCCTGGCCGGCCAGGTGTATCGCCGCTACGACCAGGCGGGCTTTGAAGCGGTGGAGGTTGCCAATACCGGCAGCGCCGACACCGAGGCCAAGGTGACGGTCACCGGATTCCCGGTTACGCCCCCGGCAGCCAGCAGCAACGGCTTCACCATCAGCCGCGAATACTTCCTGCCCGATGGCACGCCGATCGATCCGCAGGCTGCGCCCATCGCACAGAACGAGCGACTGGTCGTGGTGCTGAAGGTGCGTCCGCAGACGCTGGGCTCGGGCCAGTACGTAGTGGCCGATCCACTGCCTGCCGGCTTCGAAATCGAGAACCCCGACCTCTCGGCGGGGAGCGGCGTGGCTGATTTCAGCTGGCTGACGCTCGACAGCGCCACCCATGTGGAATCCCGCACCGACCAGTATGTTGCGGCCTTCCGCTACTATGACAGCACCGGGACGTTCACCACGGCCTATCTGGTGCGTGCGGTGTCGCCGGGCGCGTTCGTGCTGCCCGGCGCCACGGTTGAAGACATGTATCGCCCAGAATTCCGGGCGAACACCGCCGCCGGCGCCATCGAGGTGACGCCGACCGGGCCATGAGGGGCGTGATGACATGGGGCGGAACCGCTTCGCCTCTCCCTTTGGGGGAGAGGTCGGCGGCGAAGCCGACGGGTGAGGGTGCCTTCCACACCCACCGCGCGTCACCCTCGGGCTTGACCCGAGGGCCCTGTACTGGCGGAGCCGTCATCAAGTGTAGAGCCCCCGGGTCAGGCCCGAGGGTAACGACCGCGGAATCGGGTTGGTCATGATGGGCACCGATCAGTCCCGTCTGTGGACCCGCTGGCTGGCCATCACTGGCTTCTCGCTCTTCGTTCTCGTCTGCGCCGGCGCCATCCAGCTCAGCTCGGCGATTACGACCATCTCGGCCACCCTGCCGCCGACGCCGGACGCGGCGACCTTGCCGGTTTCCATTGCGGTGACCGACCGCGACGGCCTGCTGCTCCGGCCCTTCACCACGGCCGATGGACGCTGGCGGCTGCCGGTGGACCAGGCGTCGATCGATCCGCGCTTCATCAAAATGCTGATCGCCTATGAGGACCGGGGCTTTGCCGAGCATGACGGCATCGCCTGGAACTCGATGCTGCGGGCGGCGGGGCAGTTCGTTGGCGCCGGGGGGCATGTGGTCTCTGGCGGGTCGACGCTGACCATGCAGGTGGCCCGCCTGATCGAGGGCGAGCCGACCCGCAATGTCTGGGGCAAGCTGCGCCAGATGGTGCATGCCGACAGGCTGGAGCATGATCTCAGCAAGGATGAGATCCTTCATCTCTACCTGACGCTGGCGCCCTATGGCGGCAATATCGAGGGCATTCGCGCGGCGAGCCTGGCCTATTTCGGCAAGGAGCCGACCCGGCTGACCACTGCCGAGGCCGCTCTGCTGGTTGCCCTGCCGCAATCCCCCGAAGCGCGGCGTCCGGATCGCGATCCCGTGGCAGCGCAGCGCAGTCGGGACAT
>CBFGMY010000011.1:0-38295 GCA_965650055.1 uncultured Devosia sp. | reverse complement strand
AAGCCCGTCGGACGGATGCTCGAGGAGCGAAGAGCGACCATCGATCAGGGCCTGCAGGCCTTCGCTGCAGACGTGCGCGCAGGCAAACGCAATGGTCCGATCCACGTGATTAAGGCGCCGACCGGCTCTGGCAAGACGGTCCGTTCCGTCGAATTTATCATGAAGGATCCCGACACCGTCGCCGACGATGCACTGCCGCGCGACCAGCGCCGTGGAGCTTTCGCTTTCTTGATGCCGACGTACGCCAACATCGATGAGGTGCGCCCGCGCGCCTTGGCGATGGGGCTCGATCCAGAGCTCAATGACCAGGAACTGGAAGCCGCCGCGGCGGAGCTTGGTCTCCTTTCCGAGAAAGGCACTGACGATCTGATTGCCGAGATCCGAGAGAAGGCCGCCAACAGCCCAGCGCGCACCATGGTCTACAAGGGGAAACTCGCGGCCGGATGCTTGATGGCGGACCGGATGCGAAACCTGATCGACGCTGACATCGGCGCTAGCGGGCTTTGCAAATCCACAATCAAAGGTGCGGATGGCGGGCGTCAAGAAGTCACCTGCCCACACTATGACGTCTGCCCAGCGATCGCGCAGAAGCGGATGCTCGCCGACCACCACATCGCCTTCATGCCGCGCAGTTTTCTGACGCTCAATATCCCTGAGGAAGCAAAGAACTTCCGGGGTGTTATCGCCGACGAAACCACTCTCGACCTGCTGGCGCACACGAACATATTCCCACTCGCGGCGCTGGATATCGAACGCAAAGAGCCCACGCTGACGAAGTCAGAACGAGAAGCTGGGGCGGACCCGGCATACATGCTCAAGCAACGCGGCTTGGTCCGAGACGCCGTCGTCATTGGCCTGAAAGCCGGCAAAGACCCGGCGAAGTATCTGCGAGAAAAGATGCCGACAGAGGCATTGGAACTCGTCCGGATCGCAAAGCGCGTTTGCTCCAGCGCGATCGCTTCTGGGCAAGCCGTGCGCCCCGGCATGTCTGACACCGATTTCCAGGACTTGGTGAAGCGTCCCACTTCCGAATATGTCAAAGCCGAGTTCCGCTTCTGGAGCCTCATTCAGGAGGACATGGAAGCCAACCTTCTCGTTGAGCTGGCCGGTAAGACGCCACGCCGCGACACGCGCATCAAGCTCCTCACCCATGATGTGCCGGAGATCTGCCTAGGGTGGCGCGCAGAGCCGAACTGGGCAGGCCTACCCTTCCTGTTGCTCGATGCTTCAGCCAACGAAACCCTGCTCGAGCGCGTGTTCACGGGCCGCGATATCGTCACGTATGAGTGCGAAAACGATGCCAACCTCCGCGTTGTCGCTTTCCCTGACCAGACTTTTGCCGTCTCGAAACTACTGGGTCGCACGGATCGGGTCACTCAGCTCGAAGCAGCTTATGAGCTCCTGAAAATCCGCCGCGCTATTGTCTCTATCTGTGCAGCGCATTCAAACGGCCGCGTAGCCGTCTGCATGACAAAGCCCGTGCGTCAGGTAATCTGTGCCGGCTGGGTACCGCCGCTCAACGCGGATTTCATGCACGATGGCGCCACCGCGGGGCTCGATTTTGCGAAGACTCACGTTGCTCTGATCTCGATTGGTCGTACGGAACTGCCGGTGGCTACCGTGGACGGCCTGGTCGCAGCCTACACCCACGACATAGATGACCGCCCTCCCTGCATCGACGTCTTCGGCACTGGCAAAGACGCGAAGGGGAAGGGCATCCGCCCCCATACCGCCAACAGATTCTTGAAGCTGCGCGACGGCAACCTCGCCCTTTGCCAGCACCAGCAGCACGAAAGCTATTTTGCAAGGGCAGTGCAGGCTCAGGCTAGGGAAGAGGCTATCCGTCAACGCATTGGACGCGTTCGCGGTGTTTTCCGCGAGATCCCAGGCATCGTCTATCTGCTTGGCGAAGCTATTCCAGACGATGTCGTCATTGATGATCTGCGCTCGATGTCAGATCTGCTCGGGTACGAAATCCTGGATGCTGCCCGCCGCCTGGATGGCATCCTCTCTTCTGAGATGATCGCATACAACGCTGCTGATGAGTGGACAATTGCGGCGGCCGAGAAAGCTATCCAGAAGCTCGGTGCCAGGATCCTACGGAACTACAACAAGGTCAGTTATGTCGGGGCTGATGGGGAAACCCGCATCGCCCATGTGCCGGTCCACCTGCAGGACCATGACAATGGGCTGCTGAGGTCAATGATGCGGAAGCTCCGCATCCATGCCGACATCATCTCGACGGACGCCGGCGCAGACTACGTCGTGCCGCACAAGCCACGCCAGCCAGACGCATTGGAGCTGGCTCTCGGCACGATCGAGGAACGACGCGAGATTGAGGAAGGCGTCCGCCGAGAGCTCATCGAGCACGCGATGTCGGTCGGCGAGTACCAGCCCGCCTCTGCGACGCCCTTTGGCAAGCAGGCCGCAAAGTATAGGCTTCATCCAGAGACCGATGAAATAGGCGAGGCCGGTCAGATCCAGATCTACCGAATGCTAACCGCGCAAACCAAATCAGCGGAGGACACGGCCGTCAGCCTGCATGCCATCATCTCGGAAGGCTTGCGCGAGGCGAGTTAGGCCTCGCCCAGGACAATGCCGACCACGAGGTCCGATGCCGCGCAGCCTGCCGACGCTGCGGTGATTGAGACCGCGAGCATATCGCCAGCGGCGAAAGTTGCCGTGTCGCCGACCCAGGTAGAAGCTGAGGTATTTGTGCCCGAGATTGTACCCCAGGCTATCGCCAAATGGGAGATTTCCCAGCCAAAGCTCTCGCCAGCTCGGGGGGGAGCGAGAGTTTTCAGGTGCCACAGGACACCAGCACCGAGAAGTGCGGCGAGGCCTCCTAGTTTGCCAGGAAGGTCGGCCACTCGGCCGGAGCAGTTCTAGGTTCTATCGACACAGGCACTGATACCGTTGGCGCCTCGGAGGCTCTCATGTTCGGATTTCCCATAACTACCACACGGAGCGCGGTCGTCGCAGGCATTGTGTGGATTGCGATCATGGTCGGCGTAATGAGTCAGTCTGCATGTCTACGCCAGGACAGCTGCGGTGGCGGCGACATGTTCATGATGGCAATCATCGCGCTTGGCATGCTGGTCCGGCGGCTATTGCCTGGGCTCTGTTCGGCGGGGGGAAGATTAGTCGTCGTCGCGATCTGGCAGTCCTGCCGCGGTCAAGAGCGCCTTCTCATGTCGTCGCATGGGGTCTTTCCAATATGTCAGAATGCCGATGTAGCGGACGATAGCGGCGGTTTCGTCTTCGGCTTCATCGTCCGCTTCGTATGTTGGGCGGCGAAGTTGCAGGAACTCGGTCAGCGCTACTCGGTAGAGTGAGCTGGCGACCCATAGGAGTGGGCTCTTAGCCTCAGTCACTAGCTGATCCGCGGATACCTCATTTCCGTGGAGGAAGTCGGAGCGGAGCTTGTAAATGCGGTCGTACAGCGCGGAGGCGAGGGTCCGCATAACCTCCGGCGACTTCCTGCCGACTTTAACCTGCTGGTAGCGGGCACAGCACCGCTCGTCGAGCCACTCCGCGGAATCGAGAAGATCTAGGACTTGGATTTCTCCGACGCCGCCGCCGGGACCAGGATGGAGCAGGATTTCGAAGGCACTAATCCAAAGGGTTAGCAGTCGTCCGACGTCGTAGAATCCGTACTCCACCCCGCCCGGCATCATCATCGCCTGGAAAGCCATGTTCAGCGACCTGAATAGGGCGCGATCCTCCCAACCGACCTCATCCTCTCCGAAGCGACGACTCCACCTACGCATGATCGCATCGAAGATGGGACCGTCGACGTTGTGCTTTTCGACCTCCGTTTGGGGCAGTCCGGGCGTGATTTGTCCATGAAAACGGTCCACGGAATGCGTGCCCATCATGGCGGGAGTTTGCGCAATCAGGTGTTCCCCGAATTTGCTCAGCATCCACGGATAGTATTCGAAGGTCTCCGACCAGACGGGGTAGCCCATCCCGCCGCCGTGAGTGAGTTGGAGGGCTCGGCCGGCAGGTATCGTCGCAACCGCCAACGCATCGCGAAAGCCGGCAATCGCAGAGACGTCTTTGTACCCGTATGGTGTGTCCGTCCTGATGGCGAGTACGGCCGGCGTATGCTTCTCACCGAAGGCATCCGTGAATCGCCGGAGGAACTCCCGCAGATTCGGCTGTTCGGCCCCCGCTGCTGTGACGCGTGGATCCGTTGCCGGCACCATCGCGACATCGTCCGTGCCGATCATCTCCTTCACCTCGAGATTCGGCATTACCAGTACCGGCAACCAGTCGCTCATGCGGACGTCCTACGGCACCGTGACGGTGCAATCTGGCGAGAAAATTGCGAACGCGAAGCTGACCTCAAATGGCTTATTTTTTTCGGGAAGGTTGGCACTGAGCAAGCGGAGGATGAGTGTGAATCCAGCGGCGTTTCGAAAACACGCCATTTGCCCTTTTGTAATCTTTATAGCTTTGCCGGCAAACTGAAGCCCTTCCAGTTGCACGGTTTCTCCGATGGTGCCGACGGGTACCGGATACAGATCGTCGGGCGAGTTGGGGTACACGTACATGGAATCCCATCCAGCTTCTGAGACGCTGAACTTGAAGAATACCCCGTCCGACTTGAATGTTATGTCTTCGCCGCCGTAGTGCATCCGCAAGGTCACAGCATTGCTGGTGTTAAGGGATGTGCTGGCGGTGGTGTTGAGTGAGAACATCTCCGAAAGAGCTGTGGCCCGGATGAAGTTGTTGGCCGTCGTTTCGGCCTTTTCGACTTCTATGACCACTTCCTGGGCGACATCCATCTCCCGCAGCACGTCGTGAAATTCAACGAGGCGGAGGCCTTTGCCGCCGGAGTGCTTGCGGTACTCCGCCACCAGTTCCGGTCGAGGGTAGGCTCCAGCGCCGTTTACGCGAACGAACCAGTCGGCCTTTTCTTCGCCGGTAACGAAGATCAGGTCCTTCTTCTGAGCGGCTCCAAGAGCTAGAAGCGCTTTCCAAACCAAGAAGTCGCCAATTCCAGTGTCGGCCTTGCCGCCGTCCTTATAGCCCGGCGGGATACGTTCTTTGAGCCGTACCTGCCATTCCGCCAACAACACGTCGTTGGTTTGGGTCGGCGAAATGATGTTCTCGCCGTCGAATACGGCATCGTAGACGCTGGTGACCGGATCGTCACCGCTCCAGGATTGGACCTGCTCTTCGACGACACTTATCGCCTTCGTATACTGACTCTTGGCCTCGGCCAGGGCCTTGCTAGCCACCGCCATTGCCTCGCTGCCCTCAACGCCTTCGAGGATTGGCGAGAGCTTGGTTTCGCCTATGTTGATCTTCGAACGCACGTCGGTGATCATTTTGAGAAGCTCAGCGAGCTTTTTGTCGCGATGCACGATGAACTCGCGGGCGACACGAGCGGGCAGGTAGAGACGGTTCGCCGCGCGTAGATCTTGGTAGAATTTCTGCAGCTTCGGTAAGCCATCCTTCCTGATCGTGTAGGGGAGCAAGAGGACATTCGTGTCTAAGGCGATAATGACGTCAGGGCTCGAGGCCTCTTTCACCCGGTTCGGCTTGAAGATCTGGGTGGCATCTTCGAAGATGCCCTCAAGCTTAAAAGGGCCTGACCCGTCGGGAGATACTTCTTCAGCTTCAACCGGTAACGCCGGTTTGTTTTCTTTTGGTGCAGTCATTCCGGCCCCACGACATGCTTTTTCAAAAATCCATCTTCAGGGTCCAGGATGAATGCGCAATAGCGATCATCGATCTATCCACGGCCACGCATGGCGAAGCGTGCATCTCCAATTGCGCCGCTCGTCATGGCTTGGCATTCGCGTTGGCAAATACTGGTGTGCCCGACGTGCCAACTGGCACTAGCGAGGTGCCCGGTGTCTTGAGCATTTCACGCATCCCAATGACCTCGACGATCGGCGCCATGACGGACTTGTCGCGCCCCTCATACCGTTCGCGCGGCGTGTCGTTCACGGCCTTGTCGATCGCGCGCCCTACTTGGTGCGGTGCGGCCACTGCAATTTGCACACTCGATCGTCGCCAGGCAGCCCACGAACGTGTCCCAAACCTCGTTGGCGTGCCATTTCGACTTCGTCCAATAGTCACCACCTTGCCGTCAATGACGTGACGCTCGGAGAACAACCCCTTGAAGAACCCTGGATGCGCCAGGCCCATCGAACTCGGGATGTGGACGTGGCCGGGTCCCGGAAGATCGGTCTTGAGCAGACGATCCGCCTTCTCCTTGCCGCGCCGGGTGCCGATGCGCAGGAGGTCGTTCGCCCTTGCGTCAGGGGCCCCGACACGTCGTGACAGCCCTTGCGACCACCACCAGCCCCCGGAAGCCCCAGCAATCTCGGGCGATGCCACCCCATGCCCGACCCCGCGCACCTGTCCCTAAGTATTTGCGACCGCGATCTACTATCCATGATCTCGCGGTCCATTCCGAAGTGAACGCCCATTGACTTCGGATAGCGTGCATTCAGGGATTTCCTGGCATTCGCATTGGTCGCGAAGTCTCGGGCCGGATTGTCTGGCAAGTCGAGACAGGTCAGCTCAACAAACAGTTGGCGCCCGCATTTTTCCGGCGCGAAGGCTTGCTCAACCTGGTCGTTCGAGCTGCCGATTGGGCTCACGAATTCACTTGACTTATGCATCCGAAACGAGTTGGAGAGCGCGAATTTGTCCAACGGGATCAGGGCACTACGCGATAACTGATGCTTATCACGTAGTGCCGATTTCGAGGTGTCGACCTGGCGATCTCGGGGTTCGAGTTCGGGATGCGAGATCACAACTCCGTGAGCGAGAATATCGGAGCAGGGATACCGATTTCGCTTGACGAGAAAACAAGTATATGACTTGGGTATGGTAGTATAGCGTAAGCAATAATATTCCCGTGTACAGTATAGTTATAGTGGTATTGCAGTAGTAATGAGTAGTCATGAGTACAGTTGTGGAATAGTTTTTCACTGAGAGAGCTTGAAATTTTGGGGTCTGCTCGACCCTGTACGATCAATACTTCAGCGCCGAAACGCCCGGTTTCCGGGGCTTCCAGCCCCTTGTGGACCTCATTCCCTGCAATGCACGCTATCCGAAGTGAAAGCCCGTTCACTTCGCTTACGACCATCTGGGGTGCTCTCATCGGCCTGCTCCGGTCCTGCGCATGGCCCGCTGCAGCCTGGCCGGCAGGGTCTTCGTAGCCCGGCGGATAGCCGCTCTCATGGGCTTCTCGAAGCTGGGTTGGTAGTTCGCCTTATCCACTGCGGCGACGATGAGCTTCGGCGAGCTCTGGCTCTCCAGGCCTTTCTTGCGCAGCGGCCTCGCCCATATGCCGCGTTGCCCGCCTGGTCGCAGCTGGCCCCAGAACAACGGCCCGCCTGGTCCAGTCATCGAGAACAGGCGCCTGAGGGTACCAAGTGGCATGTTGCCACCCTTCGTCAGCGTGACATCGACGCCCAACTCGCGGACTTCTGGGCTATCCAGGTTCTCGGGACGCGGGATCATGATCGACGTATTTGCCGGCCCGATCTCACCAGGCAGCCGTTCCCGGTCCTCGCGTCCCACGTGGTAGCCCAGCCACGTCGCTGCAGGGTCGCGAATGCCGATCGCTGCGGTCACATCGTCCACGCTCTCCACACCACTGTGGCGACGCTGGCGGGCATAGAAGCTGTCGAGCGTGATTTGCTCGGGGTTGTCGAAATGGCGCTCCGCTGCCTGGCGGACCTCATCACGGGCATTGGCGGCAACACCGTTATAGGCTGATTGAGCGGCGCGCGCGACGGCACCTGGCACAGCCTCGATCGAGCTTTCGACCTGGCGGAGTGCTTTGCGATTGATGCGAATGCGGATGTCGCCCATGGCCAGAAGGCTCGGGAGCGGCCATCCTTGCGTCAAGCTAAGAAACCCTGGCGCGCAAAAAAAAGACCGCTCACTGGGAGCGGTCTAGAGGTCAACGTAGTATAAGCCCGCCAAATATGAGGTGGGGCCTCGCAAGGCACAAGCGATTTCTGCATTGTCCGTCGTGATGGCGGACGATCTACTCGCCTACTACGTGATCCTCCGTCTTTGGGGACACCTGCGTTACTCCATCATACGCAGTGACATCTAGCGGCGCCGCGGCCCTGCCCATGTCGTCTCGGTCGCGTTGACCCCATTCCAATCCCCTCCTGCGGGGCGCTGGTGTGAAGCCGCTGTCGTTCATTCTCACGCTTGGGACGTTGCTTGCCCCTGAGTGGGCGCGCCGCGGTTGCAGGCGGCTCTTGATTGCCGCTTGTGCGAGATCGCGATCGGCGCCGTTCTTCACCAGGATCAACGTCGCGATTCTGAAGACCCTGGTCATGGAGACGTAGACGCTATCGTCGAGGTCCCGGAGCGCGTAGCGCGGCCGCATGCAGAAGACCAGCGCTTCGCTGATGGCGCGATCGACGACATGAGCCTCGGGCATGCCGACCGCTTGACGCATGCCACGCCACCGCGCCGTCGCTTCCGCAGCTGCGCGCTTGCGCTGAACCCTGCTCCGGGGCGCCGTCTGAGGCTTCGCGCTGTCTGTGGTCTCGATCATCATGGATCAACGATGGCGTCAGGTCTCGCAAGCCACAACACCAAAATCACATCGTGATGCGCTAGCGCCATATGCTCCCGCATTTCGCTTCGCGCAGTCTGTGCTATCGAAACGGAAGAGCGAGCCCGAAAGAACCCAGGTCCAGAGCCCAAATGCATTCCCCTGTGTCACGCCCGCCGAGCAGGCGGGCCTACGGCCACGTAGCGAAGCGGAGCGGCCACAGGAAGGGCCGACCAGGCCCACATCCGTTTCCGGCCGTCAGGCCGGCACTGCCTCGCCAATCGATCGAGAAAATACCAGGGAGTCGTAACCGTCTTCGACATGGATCGTGGATCGTCGATCGGATCATCGGAATAGGATGCCGTACAGGCTCGTAAAATGGTCGATGGGTGGATCAGGACCTTTGATCGTGTTTCGGGGCTGTAGCTATGCTCCAGATCGACGATACGACCATCGTCGGGCCGGGGTGGACACCTAGCCTTCGATGACCATCGTACCAGCAGGGTGGATCAATAGGCGGGTCGAGCATCACGTCGTGATCGGGAACGAGAGGTTCTACGAGCCAGTTGGGACCTCGCTGACGAGCGAAGCTCATTCGGGAATCCATGTCTCCAGTCGGAGGACCCCGTCGTCTCAGTGACCTCCGGTCGCTCCGAACTCCTCATCACGATCTGAGGACCTCAGGGTCCGTGCCCGAGGTCTCTGACCCGCGGAGCGGGCATGGAATCCATATCCCCTTCCCGGAGCCCTGGGGTGTCCTAGTGACCTCCGGTCGCCTCGATCCCTTGTCCCTGACCCTTGAGGACCTCAGGCTCCGTCCCTGGGATCTCAGATCCGCGGAGCGGGTATTGGAATCCAGAAGGCGCCCTGCGCCTTGATCCCTCGATAGGCCGGAGGCCTATCTCGGTCTCTCACGTGTGCGCGTGCGCGAGCGCGTGAATCCTTATTCAAAAAGATCTATTATATAGGGTCACGGAATGAGGTGATGGAGGCGTTGAATGCCGTATGATTTCAGTGTGTTATGAATTACCCGATTTATCACTTGTGTCTTGCGAAAGCCCTTCCCATCATAAGGGCATGATGATCGTCCCCGAACAGATACCCGTATCCGCAGAATTCGCGTCCTCGTTCTCCATCGAGGGGGAGGTCACTGCTCGTGACTTGTCCGTCGCATGTCTCTTCCTTCACCAGGCAGCCGTTCTTGGTGAAGCGGGTGACGTGATGCTCAGGGACAACGGCACCAGGCATGCATTGGCTCTCACCCGACGCGACCGGATCGACGTGGAAGAAGCACGCTGGCGGCGTTTGAGGGATTGCAGGATCGCGGGACTGCCTGCACCGACGCTTAAGTTCGGTAGGCGCCCGGACGGATCGGAGTACCCTTGGCGTCACAATGCCGATGACCGGTTCCCCGTCATGATCGATCCGGATCTGATCGACCTGTGGACCGGCGATGGCGGCGATATGGTCTATTTGCCGCTGCGATTGCTTCAACTGGCTGAGAGCAGGTTCTCGATCATCATCCTGATGAAGGCGATGACCTGGGCCCAGGGCGATTTCCCGCGGAAGTCGCTGGTGCGGCGGAAGGGGCCTTCGATCACCCTGCGGTTCGGACTGGAGGAGTTGGCAGGGATGATTGGGTCGAAGAATGCGTGGAACCGCCGTCTGGTCGACCAGTACCTGATCCCTGCAGCGGAGGAGATTTCAGAACTCACCGACTGGCAGATAACGATCAGGCCGGTCGTCGCCCATTCCGGACGCATCAGGGCAGTCGACATTGTCATCGTGGATCCGGTCGACGATCCTGCTCTCGATGAACGCACGATCGAGGTGACGGGACGGGATTCGATCCGGAAGGCAAAAAGGTCGCCAATGCAGAAGAGGGCGGCCTCGGCATCACCGGTAACAGTCTCGAAGGTTGCTCTCGACAATGCCGTTCCTCTAAGTCGATTGTCTCGGGACAAGCAGTGACTTACGTGCCGAAAGATCAAATACCACCCTTCCGCCAGGGTCAGTTTTAAGACCTCGGTGGTAGGGTAGATTAACCCCGAAATCCGAGCTGGAGACCGACATGCAAATTTCAGATACCGAATGCATGCTCATGATGCAGAACGGCCAAGACCGCCGGTACGCTTCGCAGCAGATCACGCTTGCCAACAACGAAATCCGTCGGCTGCGGTCGCTGCTGGCGCAGTCGCAAGCCGAGCTCGCTGACGAGCGTAAGGCGCGCATTTTTGCCGAGTACCAGCTCAACAAGCGGCACTAACCCACGCCCACCGGCGAAATGAAATTAGGGCCCGGGTGATGATCCCGGGCCCTTTGCTTTGTTCAGATCGCGAGTGCTGCGATTGGGGTGTACGCCATGTCCCGATCGACTGTCCGCCCTTCCGACGGACGCGGCGGCATTTCGAGGTACCGCGGCAGACCCCGGACTTCGATGCGGCGGTTCATGTAGCCGCCCAGGTCGTCCACACAGATCAGGCGACAAAGTTGCCCATGATCGAGCGCAGAGAGCCATTTCACCACATCCGCATCGACGTTATGCATGTCTTGCATCGCAACAGTCCCAGCCGCCATGCGTTGCGCCAACGACTTCACCGCCAGCGCGGCGCCGGCCGGTTCACGAACCAGGCGGACACCGTTGTCGTTGCTGGGGCGCTGCGTGGAACGCGGGATGTCAGCGCGCGGGATTGCTGGTGCATCACCCGAGTGGATGATTTTCCTGATCAGCCGGCCGGTTACCTTGCACGTCACCCACACCGTCCTGCCGATTGCTCGCAGCGCGGCTCCGATCGCCGCGATGATCTTGTCCATGTCGTCTCTCCTGTAGCCTGGATGGCTTGCAGGAGAGAGTACCGTCGACCTTGGCAAGGAACGAATGGCAGCAAATATGAACATTGATGGTTCATATTTCGAGTTCACGGAGTTCTTTGCAATTTGCAAGTTGCAACAAAGCCCGGAGATGTTGGCTCTGGCAATTCCCTGTACTCGGGCGAATTGGCAATGACGATCCTTCAAACTTTGAAACACATAGCCGTGTGAGATGGATTCTCATTTTTTGTTTGCACTATGCGAAAATCCGGGCGACCGTTTTGTAACGAACACACGAAAACGGATTCTTGCAGTGACCGCACGTTCTCTTGGCCTCCGCCGGCACACCATCGCGCCAGCCGCCATCGCCGCGCCATCGGAGCCGGTTCCGTACGGCCTGCATCGCGGACTCCCGCGCCGCCCGGCTGGTCCGTTTCGTGACTTCGGCCCCGTAGAAAAGAGTGTTGAAGAGGCGCCCACGCCGGTGGTCAACGAGTTCATTGAAGCCGCTGCTGAAAGCGAAATCGTCATCGCTGGCGTTGCCACGATTGCCTCAACGCCAGCGCCCGCGTTTGTCGATCCGCATCCTGGATTTTTTGAGTGGTACGACGGCGAACTCATCCCGATGTCTGGCCCCTACACAGCGCGTGGCGGCGCCAGATTCATCGACGGGGTACCAGCCTTTTTGATGGAAGACCGCCCGGTCTCGAATATCCGCTGACGGTGCCACACCATGACACTCACTCATCCGCGCCCGCGCCTCGACACCAGCAAACCTCGCCGTGCACCTGGCATCGTTCTCACTGACGTCCCTGACCAGGAGATCATTGCTCTCCTCGACGCCGGCCTGTCGCGCATCGAGATCGGGCGACATTTCGGTGTCGCGGATCACATCATCAGGTACCGCATCCGCGTCATGCGCGATCGCAAGATCCTACCGGAGACGGACCTGCCTTACGGCCGCTTCTTCATCGACTATCTCTACGACTTTACGAACGGGGACGACCTCTACTTCCAGATCCCCGCGCACCGCAGGAACGCGTGGGGGGCATTCAAAAGCAAGTATTTGGGCGGCCGCATGGAGCCGGCATGGGCGATAGAGCTGGTGGATTTTTGGCTGCTGGAGTTCTCCGCGCCCAGGAGCTTCGGCGCGTACGCGAAGTCCGGGCAGACGCTCCAAGAAGTCGCCGGCATCCCGACCGTCCCCGCAATCAACAAGGCCGCGTGATGAAGTTGATCACGAAAAATGTGCAGGGCGGCCAGGTCCGCATCGACGCCCCGAACGATGTGGGTGTGCGCAGGATGACCGTCCATGGCGACGAGGGTGGTTGTGCCTGCGTCGATCTGACGCCCGACATGCTAGCTGATGTCGGCGGCGGTCTGGCATCCGACGATCGGTACTTCGTCGACGAGATCGGTGGCGAATATTTCATGATCCCGATCGATCGCCGGATGGACTGGTACGCTTATGACCAGCGCATGGAGGAGGGTAACGGACCGGAGCCGCTGCCTAACTACGCGCACCCCGTCGGATCCCTTTGCCACCTCGAATTCGCCAAGCCCGAGGAGCCTTTCGTATGACCCAGTCGTTCACTCATTACGATATGCTCGCCCGCCAGCAGCGCGACGCGCTCTACCTCTATATCGACATTGAAACGATCCCGTCGCAGGACCCAGCG
This sequence comes from uncultured Devosia sp., assembly GCA_965650055.1. GTDB lineage: Bacteria > Pseudomonadota > Alphaproteobacteria > Rhizobiales > Devosiaceae > Devosia. The sequence continues at coordinate 25,260 of CBFGMY010000011.1, read as the reverse complement.
GTCCTCGAAGCAATCCGCGCCAAACATGTGGTTGAGGCGCCGGATCTTCTGGCGATTAAGCCTGATGCGCGCTTGACCGATCCGGCGAAGATCGAGGCCGACCGTCTGAAAAAGACTATCAAAGCTACTGACGACTATCACGATGCTTTTGAGAAGGCAGACGTCGACATCGACGTGGAATGGCGCAAGACGGCCCTCGATGCCAGCACGGGGCAGATCGCATCGGTAAGCGCGGCGCTGGGAGAGATGACTGTGCTCAATATAATGGTCGATGACCTCTCCATCGAAGAAGAGCGCTTGATGCTCACCGACCTCTTCGAAGGGTTTGAGCTTATGCTCCATGAGCATGCAAAACAGGCTGCGCTCACGTCTCTAGCCGCCCAAGGGCGATTTGACACAGAGTCCATCCATCTTGAAGTCCAGCGCCATCGCCAGGTCCCCATCGTCGTCGCCCACCACGCCGCCTTCGATGTCCGGTACGTCTGGCAGCGCGCTATCATCTTGGGCGTCACTCCGCCGGCATGGTGGCCGATCGACGCGCGCCCCTGGGACACCGACCGCGTCTACGACACCATGACCGCCTGGGCCGGTAACGGTGGTCGCATTGGCCTGGATCGCCTGTGCAAAGCGCTCGGCCTGCCGGGCAAGACCGGTGTCGACGGTAGCATGGTCTGGGACCTCGTGCGTGACGGTCGCATCGAAGAGGTCGTCGATTACTGCGATGACGACGTCCGCCGGCTCCGCAGCGCGCACCGCCGAATGATTGGGCTGCCAGTGCTCGAGGTCGATCGCATTGTTCCGGTCGTCGACACCATCACCTTCGGGAAGGACTATTCCGTTGGTTGGAGCGGGGAGGCCGCGTGATGCAGATCACCCAAGAGATTATCGCCGCGACGCCGAAGTCATGGGGCATTCTAGCGGTCGAGTGGTACGAAACCGGAGACGGGTATTTTGCCCGTGTTGGTGATGGCATGGACGGCGAGTGGCGGATGTACGTTCGTCCGGTCGCGAGTGGTGGTTGGGCTCTCGAGCTGTCGTCTCTGGATTCGGAAAGCGCCCGCCTGACCTTCGATCTCAAGTCCAAGACCGATGCTGAAGCCCGCAGCGCGGCTATCGACCTCGTAAAACGAATGACCTCTTCCGGCGTCGAGGAATACTTTTGATGCGCGGCCAAGAGATCCTCACCCAGATTAGCTGGAGCGGCGATGTCCACCCGGACACGATCGCCTCGATCGAAGCTGCAATCTTGGACCTTGATCGTAGGGTTTATGGGACCAACCGGACGACCTACAGCGAGGCGCAGGTCCACTTCCTGCTGACCAAATTCATCGAAGACCATGGGGGCATCCGCAAAGCCGCCGAGGCGATGAACCTGTCCAAGAGCTACCTAAGCGACGTGATCAACAGCCATCGGCCCCCTAGCAAAAAAGTCATCGCGGCACTGGGATTGAGCCGGTCGATCAAGAAAAGCTTCGTCAAAGTCGACTGACCATTTGTGGCTTGCCAGACTGTCCGTCACGATGCCGGACATCACCACCTGGAGTGACATCCATGACCCAGACCCCCGTTACCCCTTCACGTTTCGCCGGCCTGGCTTGGGACGATCTCCAGGCGCCTGCGACGGAGCGTTTCTGGACGCTCTATCGATATCGTACTGGCGAAGGAAAGCGCACCATGGCGCTGGCGGGCATCACGGCACGCAAGACTGATGACGCCTGGATCGTCTACTTCAATCCTGTTGTTGCTGGCGACAAAGCCGCCGACATCGTGTCCACTCTTGAGCTATCAGTTTTCGCGATCCGTCCGGTCCCACCGCACGTGCTCGACGTCGATCGTATTCGCGCCGAGGAACAGGCGAAGGCCCGCGAAGCCAAAGACCTGAAGCGCAGCAATGCACGCAACAAGCTCGTCGATCGCTTCGGCACGTTGGCGGACACCGACCTCATCGCCGCCGCCCAGGCCCAAGGCCGCGCCACGTGGCAGCAGTGGCACGGCTTCTGTGTGAGCAAAAAACGCATCTGCGAGTTCAGCGCGATCGATGCGCGGATCTCGCTATCGCAGGCCGCGTGGCTGACAGAGCTCGTCGATCAGACGTCGGCCAAGGCCGCGCACCTCCGTGACAACCTGACCGCGTCCAACAACGCAGTCGAATGGTCCGATGACGAGGTTGCGGACGCGGTCGAGAGCCTGTGCTGGCACGACATGGACCAAGCGACAGAAGAAAACGGCGCCGGCTGGTCCAAAGCGGACTCGTCAAAGGGCCACTGGTGCAGCGGGATGATCCGCAATGGCGGCGCGGACCGCAGCATCGGCATCGATGCGGCGCGCAGCGTTGTCGGCAAATATAGCCGGCAGCTGGCAAAAGGGGAGGCGGTGTGATGGCCCAGTTTCACTACGTCGAAGGCATGCTACTGGCAAACGGCCGCGTCCGCGAATGCAACGAAATGCCCACTCGCGAGGCAGGTCAGAGCCCCGAAAGCTGGCTCGATGATGTCCGCGTTGTCGCCACTGCGGGTGTCACATGCCGTAAGTGGGATGATGTGTTTGCCAAGGACATGGTCTTCTGCGGTGAGCTGATTTGCCTAGAGCTCAAGCGGTTCCCGTCAATGGTAGATTGGGACCAAGAGCTCTATGTCGCCGCTGTTGAGGGTCACATCCACCCGGAAGACAAGGATGGCATGTCGCTGCTGACAGAGCCGGATTTTTTCGGCGATGACGGCCCCCTGGACGCGGAAACCGTGGCCTTCTTGAATGACCTTGCCGCAGACGACAGCGACGGAGCACGCGCATGAAAATTTGGGTGCTCTCGGACCTTCATATCGATGTCGTCACTGATCTCGATCTCGGTGAGCATCCCGATGCCGACATCATCGTGATGGCCGGCGACCTGGCGGACGGTGACCATGACCCGGTGCCGTGGTTGCTCGCAAACTTCTCCGACGATGAGAGGGCGATGATGGTCTTTGTGCCGGGCAATCATGAGGCCTATGGCACCGGCTTGGACACCGTTCCGGCGCTGCTGCAGCGGCTGCGCGACGAAACCGGCATCGTCACGCTCGATCGCGAAACCGTCGAGTTCGGAGGCCGTAGGATCGTAGGATGCACACTTTGGTCCCCACTGTCGTCGTCGCTCGATGGGCTGGGCGGCGACCTAGCAGCAATCCCGGATTTCGGCGGCGATGCTTGGCGCGCGGCTCATGAACGTGACCGGCTGTGGCTCGAGGAGACGGTGGCCGAAGGCAACATAGTGGTGACGCATCATGCCCCTGCGCGCGATGGTCTCGATGCACGAATGCAGCACAAGCCCGAATTGATGCGGCTGTCTTCGGGATACTATGCTGACATGGGCGATCTTATCGAGCAGCGCGGGCCCTCGCTATGGATCCACGGCCACACACACGTGACCCGAGAGTACCAAGTCGCGGAAACAAGGGTCGTGTCGAATGCTCACGGCCGGGGGATCGGATTGCATTTCCAGCCGGGTTTCGTCGTTGATGTCGACGACGCTTACGAAGCCGAATTGGTTAACCGGGTAAAGATTTAGGTGTCGCCAAAGTGCGCGTAAGGGCGCTGAAACCGGCTCAAATGTCGTTATAATCCACATAAGAACGGCATCCGTTCGTTATAATGCACATAAGCCGAAACCGAGGTCGCGCGCCGTTAACCTTTACTCGTTCGCGACCGCTCGATGCGGTGGTAGATCTCACGAGCGCCTTTGCTATCCAAAACGCCCCACAACTCGCTGACCACGCCACGGTCATCTAGGTCTCTGCCGGGCAATCCCCGCTGCAAGATTTTGATCGCCTCGAGCACGAGGTCCTCCGCGGTCTTCTCCCGCTTCTCGTCGACCATCAGTTCACCTCCAGGTGCACCTCGGCCGCCGGCTTGTCCTCGCGCAACCCCTTGAACGACGGGTGTCGGATCAGGCCGTCCGGGGTGATCTCGGTATATTCGACTTCGGCCAAATGCCGCGGCTGCACCCATCGGCACACACGGGCCTCGGCCCTCGGCATGCCCCTGATCGTGAGGGGCTCGTCGGTCTTGATGAGCTGCAAAACCTGCCAATACTCGCGCCGCATCTTGTCGGTGAAGCCTGTGCCAACGGCGCCGCGAAACACCAGCTCGCCGTCTTGGTAGGTGGCGAGAAACAGCCCGCGTACATTGTCGACGCCATAGTCGGGCGGGCGCCAGCCGATGACCACGAACTCTTGGCGCTGGACGGCCTTGATCTTGAGCCAGGCGGTGGAACGATCCCCGCCAAAGTAGGGGGCGGTCGGGGACTTAGCGATGACGCCCTCGAACCCGCCAGCTTTCATGGCGTCGAAGACCTCTTGCCCTCTGCCGACGACGTGCTCGCTGTAGACGATTGGACTGTCGTCCGGCAGGTCGGCAAGCAGCGCGGCCAGGCGCTCCTTCCGCTCGATTTGTGGGAGAGCAGCGACGTTCTCGCCATCTTGCTCTAGGAGGTCGAAAGCGTAGAACGACACGGGTTTCCGTCCGTCCAGGCTGTTTTTCAACAAGGTGAAATTGGACCGACCGTGCTCGTCGATGGCACATAGTTCGCCGTCGATGAGGGCGGTACCCTTCGTGAGCTGCGACAGCGCTGGTGCCACATAGCCGAACTGGCGCGTCCAATCGTGGCCGTTGCGGCTGTAGAGCCGCACCTGGTCGCCAGCGATGGCAGCCTGCATGCGGTAGCCGTCGAACTTCATCTCAAAGAGCCAGCTATCGCCGGCCGGCACCTTGGGCGCGAGCGTGGCAAGCTGGGGTTTTCGGAAAACTGGCGGGACGAGAGGGGTAGACTCCGAGTCCCTGCGGGGTGACCGCTTTGGGCGGGGTGGGGCCTTTACGGCCGCCATGTCGAACTCGGGTACATCGTATTGGATTCAATACCACCGACGCAGATCGGTTCCGAGTCGATCGTGCACGGTCTAGGTCTAGTCTTCTTCCTCAGGTGGTGGCGTAGGCGGCATCGTTTGCTGGCTAGGCGGTAGTTCGGGACCCAGGCCTCTGATCCAAATGTCTTCGGCGTCGTCGAAATCAGACATGTCTTCCAGCTCCAGCTGGAGGATCCACATGTAGGCGATCTTTTCCAATAGACCTTCGATTGTCCATTCGACGGGCACCATGGAAGGTTTGCTGTTGGATTGGATCTTCCGGATGCGGAGACCATCTGCGTTGCTCGGGCCAAGACGCGAATGAACGATGACGTTGCGCTCCTCGGCGAGTGCCGTCACTTTGCCAATCGTTTTGTGGTATCGACGCCTTTTCTCCGGGTCCTCGACACACCTGGCAATAAGAGCGTCCATCGCTTTATTTTCCGGTAGAATTCGAAGTGTCGAAGCAGGAGGAGAGACTCAGTGTGCTGCATGCAGGTGGCTCGCCTGATGCATTCGTCCAGCGCACCCTCCAGATAGGAAAAATGTCGTAGGTAAATCCCGACCATGGCGTCGCCGCGGAGATAAGGCGACATGCCTCGCAGCTCCGCAGCTATCCTTTTTGCTTCGTCTTCCTGCATGCACCCCCACCTGTCGGGTCTAGCCTACCTCAGGTGATTAATCCCACCTAGTGCCGGCGACGTTGCCTCGGAAAGCTGATTGACCAGCATGGCTCGTTGGATAGGCTCAAATAAAACGTTGGGGACCGGCACTTGTGCAATCTCAAAATGCAATTTCCTGATGTCGACCTGGCCGCCGGTGATCGCGAGAAGCTCATTGCCAAACTCAAGCGAGACCTTGCCCGCTTCGAGCGCATCCCGGACCACCGGCGCCAGAACGAGTGCGCTGACGAAGGCGAGCAGACTTGCAGGGCATTGCTTGCCGATATGGGTGTGGCCGGATTCGATAAACCCCGTGTTCAAGTCGATATCGAGTTGGGGAGTATTGACCCACTTGTGGACCGCGAGGCGTGAGGACCGTCATAGTAGTCGTAATGGCGCTTGTATCAGCGCCGGTCGCCGCCCAGGAGCTCGAGCGCGACCGCCAAGAGGACCTTTGCGCTGGCATGCAGATCGGTCGGTATCTGCCAAATGACACGTACGTCGATTGCCTGACCGATGAATACGCGATCGAGGTCGATTTCTCGAACAAGTGGGCAGAGGCGATCGGTCAATCACTGATGTATGCGGCGGAGCTGGAGCGACTTCCGGGCATCATTCTAGTCTGCCGGCGGGACACGGATGAAAGCTTGTGCCTGAGACATGCTTATCACATCGAGCAGACCGTTAACTGGTGGCGGATTGGAATGACGGTGTGGCACTGTGGCGCCGATGACAACCGGCTCGATCAATGCCGGCGGGTCGAATACATGCAGGAATAGAGCGCGATGGACGCCAGGCTGACAAACGACCGCAACCGCTTTATCTTCAAGTACTCGCCTGACGACGCCCGGGAATTGGCCACCCTCGTCGACAATTTCAACGACTGGGACATGATCGCTACTGCCGAAAACCGCGAGCCAATGCTCTTCCTGATGCAGCTCAGTCGCGACGTGTTGGCCGGGCGTGGCGCTGGTCGCATTGAGGTATCGCGGTCGGAGGTCGGTGCGATCTCGGATCTAATTCGGATTAGTGTCGAGCGCCATGGCAAGACGATGGGCTTCTTTAAGCGAGTGGCGTTCAATACGGCTTGGAAGCTTCTGCGAAAGCGGCTGGCCACGGTATGAACATGCGGACCACCCTCGCCATCCTTTCTTGCTTGGCAATCTTGGCCTTATCCGATCCAGCAACAGCTCAAGCGTATTGCGGCACGTTCCGTAAGTGTCCGGAGCCACGTGTGGTGCCGGCATCGGAGCGATGCTGGGCGTTCTATCGCGTATCTGCCGAATCCTTTTCTGCCGAAGATGTTGCCCCGATCAAGGCACGTTGTGAGCAGTTGGCGGCAGAGGAGCTTGAGGCGATGCGCAACCGTCCGATCGATCTCGGGCCGCCGGCTATCTTGGCTCCGCCACGGACCAACCGGCTCGACGAGCTTGAGCAGCAGGTTGAGGACCTGACGAAGCGCATCGAAGAGATGGAATCGGAGTAGGCGTGGACTATCGGGGCATCGGTTTCGGCGGGGACGGAAATCTTGAGATCATGCTGCTGGTGGCGGCGGTCTGGCTGGTCGTCTTTATTTTTGTCCGCATGCGGAAGGCGATGACTGGGCGAGATGGCAATGTCGGGGCGATCACGTTCGGCATCACGGTCAACGCGATCTTCGGGCTGTTCCTTGCCGGTGCGGCTTTTGTCCCCGCCTGGCTGATTTCCAGCATCCTCGTAATCGGCTTCGCCGCCATAAGTGGCCAGACCGTTCAGGATCTGGTGACGCTACACTGGTGGTTGATGGGTGGGGCTTTTTTCCTCGCAGCCGTCGGCATCTTGTTGTGGCTGCGACCGGAGCGGTGATGAATGTGCAATCTCTATTCAATGACCACCAACGTCGAGGCCATCCGTGCATTCGTCCGCGACATGCAGGTCGACCAGTTCGCCATCGGCAACTTCGAGCCACAGACCGGCATTTTCCCGGACTACCTGGCACCAATCGTTCGCAATTTTTTCGACCAGCGCGAGCTGACGAAGGTCCGATGGGGTATGCCGTCATCGTCGGTGGCGATCTACGAAGCCGCGAAGAAACGGGCCCAGAAGTTGCAGCAGAAAATGGGTCGCGACCTCACGGCACAGGAGTTCGCGGAACTGGTGCGGATGGAGCCCGACAGCGGCACGACCAATGTCCGCAACACGGCGAGCGCTCACTGGAAGAGGTGGCTGACGCCCGAATTTCGATGCGTGGTCCCTTTCACAAGCTTCTCGGAATTCAATCGCGAAGCCGGTGGCGACATCTGGTTCGCCTTCGATGACAGCCGGCCACTGGCCTTCTTCGCCGGCATCTGGGCGCCGCAGTGGACCAGCGTCCGCAAGATCCGAGAGGGCCTTGTGACGACGGATTTGTTTGCCTTCCTCACGACTGAGCCGAACGCGGAGCTACTCCTCATCCACCCCAAGGCGATGCCGGTGATCCTGAGGACGCCGGCGGAGGTTGAGACATGGATGACGGCACCATGGGAGATCGCAAAGGCGCTAGTGAAGCCGCTGCCGGACGGCGTGCTCAAGATCGTGTCGATCGGTCAGAAAGAGGATCCGCCACCACCGCCTGCGCCGCCGGCCGAGCCATCGTTGTTCTAGCGATGTGAAAATTCATACTTGTGAATGTAGATAATTACACATAGTTTGGTGCTTCAATTGGAGCGTCGGACATGACACCAGAAGATTTCACCGCCTGGCGCGTGCGCATCGGCTTTACGAAGGAAGCGGCTGCCAAGCGGTTCGGGCAGAGCCGTTTCACGATTCAGAATTGGGAGTCTGGCGCATCGGCAATGCCGTTCTTCGTGGATGAAGTGGCACGCATGATCGAGCGCGAGGTTAGGCAGGCGAAGGACGATTTCCCAGTGCGGCTGGCCTACACTAAGACGGATCTTTGGTCTGACGGCGGCATGAACTACGTGCAGGTGGAGGAATTTCCCCGCAACTCCCTAATGCTGCGCCGTGTGAAGGAACTCGTGGGTGCCGGAACATTCTATCTCGCGACTGCCGTCGATCAGAAAAATCCCGACATCGTCATTTGGCATCACGAGGAGCTTGTCAAAGAGGTATCGAACCCTCGCACGGCGCCGGTTGTGGAGGCGATGTTCCCTCGGGGTGGCACCATGATCATCCAGCATCGTTGCGAACTTTTCGGTCGGCCGTGGCGCTTCAATCTCTCGATCGAACGGGACAGATGGGAGGATGTCTTCGACGATAATCACGCCGAAACCGCATATCGTCGTGACGTCGACTTCTGGAACTGGTTGGCCATAAGCGCAGCGGAGCCGGCAAAGGACTTGGCGACGCCGGATGCCGTCAACAGGACAATCCCTCTGGATCCTCCTAAGGGGGATTTGAAACAGATGCACACAAACTATAGGCGGGACAGGGGTATCTAGCCCTTCGCCACCCCGAGCTTCTGCCGCGCTAGGTCTGCACCGCGGGGTCTGAGTTGGAGCGGTGGTTGCACCTGAATCGGCGCCGGGGTCTTGGGCGGCTCTGGTACGCGCCATTCGATCTCGATGCTCGCTGTTCCGCATTGCGGGCATTTGCACCTGGTCGGTAGCTTTTCGAGGGGGAAGTCGTCGCCTAGCGCGGCGATGAGGGACAGGACATCCAGTCGGATCGTCTCCGGGCAGCTGTCGGTCGACTTGAGCGCGGCGAAGCGCCGGTGGCATGTGAGGTAGGCCGACCAGCCGCCGATCCGAGCTTCCTGCAGTCGGGCCCAGGTCCACACAGGTGTCTCCGAGACCTTCACGCTGCACTGCGCCGTGCCGTACGTGCCGGCCAGGGCACACCCTTTCGAAGCCGAAATCTTGAGTGCGCACTCTTGCAGCGTCACGTCACCGAAACGCCGGCGCATCGCGTATTTGTCGACGACGGCACTCCGCTTGCATCGCAGACACTCCACTTGGAATTCCCGCGGCGCGTAGTTCGAAAGCATTTGGACGCGCGGATCGAAAGGCATCTCACTGCATCAGGGTGACCGTCCCGCGCTCGATCGCGTGGAGAATCTTGTACGGCGCTGACAGTTTGTATTCGCGCTGGCCTGGGTCGAATATCGAGAACCGAAAGCCCGCGGCGGCCAAGTCCTCGGCCTCCTCGTCGGTGAGCCTCAGCTTGTCGGGATCGCGCTTGTTAAGCGTGGTTGTGTACGTGAGCATGATCGACTCCGCTTGCTAGATGTTCTCGTTATGTTCTAGTCTCGTCAACGGTCACGAGTCCAGATGGAGGATGTTCATGATGGCAAGATTTCAGCAGTCGACTGGCACGGCGCCTGTGATCAAGAGCACGACGCTGCACGTCCTCATGGCTTTCGATCGCGACGAGGAGGGCGAGCTTCGGCCGGCGTTTGAGGCGATGCAGATGCCAAGCGAGCACGCCGCTATCATGCGGGCCAGGTTGATCTCAAGCCGCCATGCGGGCGTTGTCGCCTGGTCGCGGCCGGCTAGGCCGGACGAGGGGGAATTCGGGGAGCCAAAGGAATTGTTCCGGGCCGGCGACGTGCCAGACTTGGAGTGACCGCTAACGCTTCGGCGTCTTCCCCGGTTTTTCGGTCCAGCGTCGATGCCGATTGTAGAACCATGAGAGGTCTGGCATCTCGCGCTTCTTTTTGATGACCACCTGGGGCTGCATCGTGAACTCCTCGTCGACCGTGTCACCCCGACAGACGGAGCGTAGATGCTGGACGAAGAGCGTCACGTCACCAAAGTAGTTTGGGTAGGCCTCGCGCAGGTTTTCCATCTTGTCCACGTCGACCAGCACGACCTTCGATCGACTCTCCCCACTCTCGATCCGCCGCTCCTCCGCGTCGAGCTTGCTTGAGCTGATGAAGGCATTGCTCTCGGGATGAACCTTCACCGTGTGATCGGTCATATTGTAGGTGATCAGGAAATAGGGGGAATCCTCGTGGACGTAGTCCTCCATGAATTTCGTCGCCTGCTTCATATCCTCGAGCACGCTCGCCGCATTGAGATCCTGATTCAGAGCCTTGATTTCATCCACGCGAGTGCGTGATGGGCTGCCCTCGCAGCCCTCCATGACCGCGAACTCTTCCGACATGAGCCGGAACAGCCGAAGCCACTCGGGATCCCCCAAGCCCGCTTTCATGTCCTCGTCACGGAACAACCCGACCGCTTCCACTGCCGTCGCCCAGGAATGCTGCAGCCGTGTGCGGACCTGCAGCTCAATCTTCAGGTCATCAAACGGGAGCTCATCGCCCGTGCCTGAGAAACGGTACACCATGTGGTGGCTGCGGTAGCCGGAGGCCTTCATCTCGTCGATGTAAGCGAAATCGCGAACGAACTCGTGCGGGATCTTCGCCTGGCATTCGGCGATCATCGCTTTCACGCCGTCCATGTCGGCCATGATGGCCCTGCAACCGGCTAGGTCCTGGATTTGATCTAGCTTCAGGTTCGATCTCTTGAGTTTCTTGCGGATCGACGTCATCCGCTTCGCTCGGCCGGCTGTAATGCCGACATGTCCCGAGTGCCGCACGCGCTGAACCATGGATTGGCGCATGCTCCGCATCGGACCAATATGCGCATCTCGCCAAGAGTGGGCGATCGCGAAAATGTCCAGGATTTCCTGACGGCGGGCCTCGTCCCAAATGATTGAGCCGGCCAGAGCCTTTCCGGCTTTGCGGACATCCGAAATCGAATACTGCAACGAAGGGAAGTTGTTCATGCCCGTAGCGTAGCCGAGTCCGAACTCCACCAACAGCTAACGTGGAACGCACCACGAACTTTCCATCGACTTCGGCAAACTTCGCCCCAAAGTTCACCCCTGCACAGGGGAAGTCGGGGGGTAAGTTTCCGGATTTCAGGGGGAAGTTTTGTCGCCGTAGCGCGCCAGGTCGACTTGGGCCTTCAACCAAACAGCATCGAGCAGGCGCGGGTCCTCGGCGACTGCGTCTGGCACCTGGGCTTCGACCTCGGTCACCCAGGTGTCCGATATGGGCCATTTGAAATGGGCGCCATTATGCAGCGCGTAGTGCTGGCGGGTGACGTCGCCCGACTTCTCGCCTTCGGAATGATCAAGGATTGCTTTAGTATCGGACCGTTTAAGCCCGAGCACTGACTCTCCCAGCGTGGCAAAAGACCTGCGAATGTCGTGGGGTGAGGCCACGACATCGGGCATCAAGAGCAGTGCGCGGGTCAAGACGCTTTTATTCATGTGAGTGACCTCACTGCCGGCTTTGCGGGGTCGATATCCTGGAAAGAGCCAAGGGCTCCCTCTATCAGCCGCGACCTCCATGGCGCGCTGCACAACTCTCCAAGCCGGCGGCGGCAGTGGGATCACGTGGTCATGAGTTTTCCCGCGGCGGGATGTGCCGGATTTCCGCCGCGCTGGCGGTATCGCCCACAAACCCCCGCCCTCGACTTCCTCGAAATGGCTAACCTTGGCGCTGACGATCGTTAGTACCCGCTGGGCAGTGTAGACCGTTAGCTGGACGGCGAGACCAATCTGCTCGTCGAGCACACCTTCGGTCCTCGCGATCGACAAAATCCGGCCTAGTTCGATGAGGGGAGGGACGTAGAGTTCGTCTTCCTGCCCGTCGTCTCCTTCATCGAGAGTTCGTGTGGGGGCTCGAAGTCCCGTCATGATCCCAGGTGTTATCCCAGATCTGCGGATCTGAGCGTCGCCGCCTAGGTAAGTCCACATTGGCCTTAGCACGCTCGCCAGGTGCTCGGCATGACGCTCTCGGCCGCTCTTAAAAATGCCGGCGACGATCTCGGCCAGCCGCTCGCGCTTGATGTCGGCAACCAGGCGTTTGCGGATTGGATCGAGCTCTGGCGCCGCGAGCATATTTTTGTAGTCAGTCCACGTTGCGTCGCGGCGGGTTCTTTTCACCTCCGCCAGGTACTCGTCTTTAGCGGTCTCGAAGTCCCAGAGTAGCCGGACAGGCGCCGACAGCCGCGGCTCTGGTGCCGACCTCTCGATCTTCTTGTATTCAATTTTCCTTTTGTGAAGCCAAGCCTCGTCTGGGATAGCTGTGGTCCTGAGGAACGCTTGCGCCTTGGACGCGACTTCCCGCGCTTCGACGATCGTCCAGTCGTCAATGTCGCCAATGTCGAGCCGGCTGTTCTTCCCCAGCCTCTTCCAGCGGACCTGCCACCTGACCCCTGCCGCACCCACGCGGATGCATAGACCACGCTGCCGAGCGTCGGTAATTTCATACCGCTCGCTTCCAGCCCTGGCGTCCGTTTTGGCCTTCTTAATCGTGGTCGCGGTAATGTCGATTGAGGGCATTTGGGTCTTCTAGTTGGGACGCCGTTGGGACGCCGCTGAAAAAACCACGCGGTTGCCCCGTTTCCAAGGGTGTCCGCCAAAAGTCCTTAATTTCAGGCGAAGTGAATGGCGTTTCACTTCGCCACAATAGGTCCCGGAAGAGCAAAAACGGCCTCGACATTCGGAATCATAATCCGTGTGTCCCCAGTTCAAATCTGGGCTTCGCTACCAGTTAAAACCCCCGGGAAACCGGGGGTTTTTTGCTTTTTGGGATTGGCTGGACCGTTCCCGCCAGGCTTATCGGGTCCCGGCCCTCTCCTTGGCTTCGGCGACCCAGCCGCTGAAGCGCTGGAACAGCTTGGCAAAGGTCACGAGATCCTCTTCGGACCACTCGCCCAGCGCGTCGGCGAAGATTTTCCACTTGTAGCGGCGGATGGCCTGGGCATGGGCCTGGCCGGCGTCGGTCAGTTCAAGGACGATGCGGCGGGAATCCGATTGCGACGCGGCGCGGCGGACAATGCCCTTGTCGACGGCGTCGGCGACGATGCGGCTGGCGCGGGACGGATCGACATTGAGGCGTTCGGCGATGAAGCCGACCGTGGCCTCCCCAGCATGGGTCGAGCAGCCCTCGAGCGCGGCCAGAATGTCGAGATCGGCCACATCGATCGGCAAACCGAGGTCCCGCAGCGCCAGGCGGCCCATTTCTCTCTTCGCCATGGAGCGGCGAATATAGGCCATGACGCCGTCTATCTCAATCGTGGCCTGGGCCGCGGTCGGGGAGAGGCCCAGTTCCAGCAAATGGGCGAGGTGAATGTCGGTAGGGTCTGCAGCGGGTTCGGTCATGTCACCTCGATAACAAATCGTGGGACAAAGTCCAATATATGACCTTGACACATATTTGACATCGGCACATTTTGGCGCGGGATTTTTCGAGGACGCCGATATGACAAGCCAAACCACCATGCCAGTTTCACAACGCCGCAAGATGGCCATCTATGGTGCCGTACTGGTCGGGATGTTCATGGCAGTCCTGGACATGCAGATCGTCGCCACCGCATTGCCCACAATCGCGGCGGATCTCGGCAAGCTCGAACTGTTCGGCTGGGTGGGCGCGGCCTACCTGTTGGCCACTGCGGCGGTCACGCCGTTCTATGGCAAGCTGGGCGACCTGTTCGGGCGCAAGCGCGTGTTCATGGTGGCCATTGCGCTCTTCGTCATCGGCTCGCTCGCCTGCGGGCTAGCCTGGTCGATGGAGAGCCTGATCGCGGCGCGCGTGCTGCAGGGCCTGGGTGGTGGCGGGCTGATGACCTCCGCCTTCGGCATTCTTGCCGACCTGTTCGAACCACGCGAGCGAGCGAAGTATCAGGGCTACAGCTCGGCGGTGTTTACGGTTTCCGGCCTCATCGGCCCAGTGGCGGGCGGGTTTATCAGCCAGACCATCGGCTGGGAATATATCTTCCTGATCAACCTGCCGATCGGGGTGATCCTGATCGCCGTGCTGGCGCTGGCGATGCCCAATTTCGCGACAGGTCGGCAGCCAAAGATCGACTATCCGGGCGGTCTGCTGCTGGCGGGTGCCGTCACCGCGCTGGTGTTCTGGGCCGAGGAGGCGCTGGGTGGCGGCTATGGCGGGGTGATGGTCTACGTGCCGCCTTTCGTCGTGCTCGCGGCGGTCGTCGCCTTTGTGCTGGTCGAGCGGCGGGCGGCCGAGCCGATCGTGCCGCTGCACCTGCTGAGCAATTCCACCATCGCGCTGTCGCTGACCATTTCGGTGATATCGGGCGTGGCGACGCTGGGCATGCTCAACTACTTCGCGCTGTTCCTGCAAACGGTGACCGGCCTGCCGCCTGCCCTGGCGGGACTGCTGTTCCTGCCGTCTTCGGTGGGGTCGCTCTTGGCATCGGTCGGCACCGGCTATCTCGTGGCACGGACCGGGCGGTACAAGCCTTATCCCGTGGCCTCGATGGCGCTCGGCATCGCGGTGATGCTGGCTTTCTCGACGGTCAACGCGTCGACGCCCATCTGGCTGATCGGTGTGCTGATGTTCTTCTTCTCGGTGTCGATCGGGCTGCAGATGCAGACCTTGATGGTGGCCGTGCAGTCGGCATCGCCGCGGCAGGACGTCGGGGCGGCGACCGGAACACTGACGCTGGCGCGGATGATCGGCGCGTCGCTCGGGCTGGCCGCCAATGGCGGCATCCTGACGGCAGGCCTGGTGCGCGGCCAGGCCGGGATCAGTGCCGAGACCCTGGCCGCGATGCCCGGGCCGATGTCGGAGATGACGCCCAGCGTGATCGAGACCCTCCCCGCCGCAGCGGGGCAGGAGGTCGTTTCAGTCTTCGCTACGGCATTCTCGATGGTGTTCTATAGCGGCGCCAGCCTCTTCGCCCTCGGGCTGATCTGTGCACTGGCATTGAAGAATGTGAAGCTCGAATCCCACGGCAAGGCCCCGGCGAGTGCCCCAGCGGCGGAGCCGGCTCCGGCAGAATAGCATCGTGATGGACGCGCGCTTGCATGGCATGTGCGATCGCGCGTCCGTCGCCCGGGCGTGGCGAGCATCTTGAGGCGGCCGCCTGACCTCAATCTGACGCTATGGTTATGCAATCGGCGGCATCTGCGGCGATTATGGTCGGAGCGTGCCCGGAGCATAATTGTGCGGTTATCGATGGGGCAGAACTAGTCATTTTACTCTGGGGCCCTCACCAGCATAATTGGTGGGCGGAGGAAGAATGGCGTTTGCCCGGATCAATGATGTCGTGCTGCATTTCAGGGTCGAGGGCAGCCCGAGCGCCCCGCCACTGGTGCTGGCCAATTCGCTGGGCACGGATGCGCGCATCTGGGACCCGGTGATCGACCGGCTTGCGGCGCGGTATCGCGTCGTCTCCTATGACAAGCGCGGCCACGGGCTGAGCGATGCGCCGGCGGGAGACTATGGCCTCGACGATCATCTCGATGATCTCGCGGGGCTGTTGCTGCATCTGGGTATCGAGCGGCTGGCACTGGCGGGGGTTTCGATCGGCGGCCTGATCGCGCAGGGTTTTGCACTGCGTCATCCCGAGCGTCTGGCGGCGCTGGTGTTGTGTGACACGGCGCCCAAGGTCGGCGACGCTGCAATGTGGAATCAGCGCATTGCCGCGGTGCGCGAGAATGGGTTGGCGGCTATCGCCGAAGCGGTGATGACCCGCTGGTTCAGCGAGGGTTTCCGGCAGGGGCAGGCAGACGAGCTGGCGGGCTGGCGAAACATGTTCCTGCGCATGCCAGCCGAAGGCTATGCGGGCACCTGTGCGGCCTTGCGCGATGCCGACCTCCGTGACGCGATCGGCGCGATTGCAACCCCGACGCTGGTCGTTGTCGGCGAGCAGGATCTTTCGACGCCGGTGGAACTGGTGCGCAGCATGGCCGAGGCCATTGCAGGCGCACAATTCGCCATCATTCCCGATTGCGGGCATATTCCTTCCATTGAACAGCCGCAGGCGCTGGTGGCGCTGATGACGAAATTTCTCAACGAGGTGGGCTATGACTGAGGCAAGTCTATATGAGCGGGGCATGGCGACGCGGCGCTCGGTGCTTGGTGATACCCATGTCAATGGCGCCACTGCGCGCCAGACGTCATTCGACGCCGATTTTCAGAGCTTCATCACCGAAGGCGCTTGGGGCTCGGTGTGGTCGCGGCCGGGGCTGAGCAAGCGGGAGCGGTCGCTGGTGACCATCGCGCTGCTGGCGGCGCTGGGGCACGATGAGGAAGTGGCCATGCATGTCCGCGCCACGGCCAATACGGGGTGCTCGCCCGAGGACATCAAGGAGGCCCTGCTGCACGTGGCTGTCTATGCCGGAGTGCCGGCCGCCAACCGGGCGTTCAAGATCGCCAAAGAAGAGCTGAGCAACCGGGGAGAGAAGCCGTGAGCGACATCATCCTGCCGGGCGTCGATGGTGTGCTCTATCCGCGCGACCGCGCCTGGCATCCGCCGGCCAATACGCCGGGCTACAAGAGCGCGACATTTCGCGCGCCGCGCCAGGCGCTGCTGTCGCTGCGCGGGACGGCATCGGAAAATACCGGCCCGACCTTCGGGCATTCGCAACTCAATGCGCTCGATAACGACCTCATCCGCAATTACAGCCAGGATGGCAGCGAGGCGATCGGCCAGCGGCTGATCGTCTATGGCCAGGTGCTGGACGAGAATGCGCGGGCAGTGCCCAATACGCTGGTCGAGTTCTGGCAGGCCAATGCGGGCGGGCGGTATCGGCACAAGAAAGAGGGGTACCTGGCGCCGCTCGATCCCAATTTCGGCGGCTGTGGGCGAGCCATTACCGATGCCAACGGGTTCTATTCGTTCCGCACGGTCAAGCCGGGCGCCTATCCCTGGCCCAATGGCGGCAATGACTGGCGACCGGCCCATATCCATTTTTCGGTCTTCGGCCACGCCTTTGCACAGCGGTTGATCACCCAGATGTACTTCGAGGGCGACCCGATGATCTGGCAGTGCCCGATCGTCGGCACCGTCCCGGACAAGGCGGCCATCGATCAGCTGATCGCGCGGCTCGACCGGCACAATACCACGCCGATGGATGCGCTGGCCTATCGTTTCGACATCGTGCTGCGTGGTCGGCGCTCGACGATGTTTGAGAACAAGCTGGAGGGGAACTGATGCTGCATCCGGTACCGACCCTGAAGGAAACACCGTCGCAGACGGCAGGCCCCTATGTGCATATCGGGCTGACGCCGAATTTCGCCGAGATCAAGGGCGTCTATGCCAGCGATCCGGGCATGAGCATGCTGACGCCGGACACGGTGGGCGAGCGCATTGTCATCACCGGGCGCGTCATCGATGGCGCTGGCGTGCCGGTGGGCGATGCCGTTGTCGAGGTGTGGCAGGCCGATGCGAACGGGTCCTATGCCGCGCCGATGGGGCCGAACTCCAATAGCGCTCCCGCCTTCCTGGGTTGGGGGCGGCAGCCCACCAGTGCCGATGGCGTGTTCAGCTTCGAAACCATCAAGCCGGGCGCCGTGCCGGGCCCCGACGGCAAGCCGATGGCGCCGCATGTCGCGCTGTGGATCGTGGCTCGCGGCGTCAATATCGGACTGCAGACGCGGCTCTATTTCGCCGACGAGGCCGATGCCAATGCCACCGACTGGGTGCTGAACAAGATCCCCGATCCATTGCGGCGAGCGACGCTGATTGCCCGCAAGGAAGAGGGCGCCGTGCCCCGATATGTGCTCGACATCTACCTGCAGGGCGAGCGGGAAACGGTGTTTTTCGACGCCTAGACGCCGCCGGCTGCTGCCGGTGTCGCTGGACCTGCGGGAGTGCGTGGACGGCGCAGAGCCGCCCGCCTCTCCGCACGTCGCTCCTCCGGAACTGTTCGTTCGCCTGCATCTGGGCGATATTCGAACAAATAGCGATAATCGCACAAACCTGTTGCGACTGAGCGAACTCGGTGTCTAAGTCGCGCGAAGCGCTGCCTCGGCAGCAGAGGAGCAGAAATGGACAAATCCGTTGCCGACCGGGCCACGGCCATTGCCGATATCGCCGATGGCATGACCATCATGATCGGCGGGTTTGGTGGTGCGGGCGCCCCGATCGAACTCATCCACGCGTTGATCGACCGGTTCCGCGCCACGGGGAGCCCGAAGGGCCTCACCGTCATCAACAACAATGCCGGCAATGGACGGATCGGCATCGCCGCCATGATCGACGCCGGCATGGTGGCCAAGATGATCTGCTCGTTTCCGCGCTCGGCCGATCCCCGCGCCTTCACCGAGAAATACCTGGTCGGCGCGATAGGGCTCGAACTGGTGCCGCAGGGGACGCTGGCGGAGCGCATCCGCGCAGGCGGGGCGGGCATTCCGGCATTCTATACGCCCACCAGCTATGGAACGGATCTGGCCGAAGGCAAGCCGGTGGCCGAGTTCGATGGCCGGATGTATGTGCAGGAACGCTGGCTCAAGGCCGACGTCGCCATCATCAAGGCGGAACTGGCCGACCGGCAGGGGAACCTGACCTATCGCAAAGCAGCACGGAACTTCTCGCCGCTGATGGCAGCCGCCGCCAGCCTGACCGTCGTGCAGGCCACGCGCATTGTGGAACCGGGCACAATCGACCCCGAGCAGGTGATTACGCCGGGCCTGTTCGTGAACCGCATCGTCGAGATTGGCGACGCCCAACAGGAAGAGGCGCTGATGCGCGCCGAGGTGGCCTATTGATGGACAAGCTCAGCAACGCCCAGATCGCCTGGCGCGCCGCGCAGGACATTGCCGACGGCGCCTATGTCAATCTCGGCATAGGTTTCCCCGAGATGGTGGCCAAGTTCCAGCCGCCGGGGCGGCAGGCCATCTTCCACACCGAGAACGGCATCCTCAATTTCGGCGAGTCGCCACCGGCTGGCGAAGAGGACTGGGACCTGATCAATGCCGGCAAGAAAGCGGTGACGCTGCGGCCCGGCGCGGCCTTCTTCCACCACGCCGACAGCTTTGCCATGGTGCGGGGCGGACATCTGGATGTGGCTATCCTGGGGGCCTACGAGGTCGCCGAGACGGGCGACCTGGCCAACTGGAGCACGGGACCCAAGGGGGTGCCGGCCGTTGGCGGAGCGACGGACCTGGTGCATGGCGCCAAGCGGGTCGCCGTGATCACTGACCACGTGACCAAGGACGGCAAGCCCAAGCTGGTCAAGACGTGCAGTCTCCCATTGACCGGCGTCGGCTGCGTCACGCGCGTCTATACGAGCCTGGCCGTCATCGACATCGAGAACCAGCGCTTCGTGCTGCGGGAAAAGCTGGCCGGCATGAGCCTGGCTGACCTGCAGGCAGTGACCGGCGCCGCGCTGGTCGTCGACGGCGCCATTGCCGAACTCATCGTACCGGAGGTCTGAGATGGCAGAAGCGTTCATCTGCGCTTATCTGCGCACACCCATCGGTCGCTTCGGCGGCGCGCTGTCCTCGGTTCGGCCCGATGATTTGGGCGCCGTGCCGCTTAAGGCGTTGATGGCTGCAAATGCGGGGGTGGACTGGTCTGGTATCGACGATGTGATCTTCGGCTGCGCCAACCAGGCGGGCGAGGACAATCGCAATGTGGCGCGCATGAGCCTGCTGCTGGCCGGGTTGCCGCTCTCGGTGCCCGGCACGACCATCAACCGGCTCTGTGGATCGGGCATGGATGCCGTGATCGCCGCGGCACGCGCCATCAAGTCGGGTGAAGCGGAACTGCTGATCGCCGGTGGGGTAGAATCGATGTCGCGCGCGCCCTTCGTCATGCCCAAGGCGGAGACGGCGTTTTCGCGCCAGGCCGAGATCCATGACACCACGATTGGCTGGCGCTTCGTCAACCCGAAGATGCAGGCGCAATATGGTGTCGATGCCATGCCGGAGACCGGCGAGAATGTGGCGCGCGAGTTCGGCGTCAGCCGCGCCGACCAGGATGCCTTTGCCGCACGCAGCCAGGACAAGGCCGTCGCGGCGCAAGCCAGCGGACGGCTGGCGCGCGAGATCGTGCCGGTCGCCGTGCCGCAGAAGAAGGGCGATCCCGTCATGGTCGACCGAGACGAGCATCCACGGGCTGGCACGACGGTGGACACACTGGGCAAGCTGCGCCCGCTGTTTGCGGAGGGTACTGTCACTGCCGGTAATGCCTCGGGCGTCAACGACGGCGCCGCGGTACTGATCATCGCCAGCGAAGCGGCGGCGAGGAAGCATGGTCTTACCCCGATTGCCCGCATCATGGGCGGCGCCACGGCCGGCGTGCCGCCCCGCATCATGGGCATGGGGCCGGCGC
The DNA here is from genome assembly GCA_965650055.1 of uncultured Devosia sp. GTDB lineage: Bacteria > Pseudomonadota > Alphaproteobacteria > Rhizobiales > Devosiaceae > Devosia. The sequence goes on along the minus strand of CBFGMY010000011.1, from coordinate 4,701 downwards.
CGGCGACAGAGAAGCTCTGCGCCCGGCTTGGGCTCTCCGCCGATGAATTCGACGTTATCGAGCTAAACGAGGCATTTGCCAGCCAAGGCATCGCGGTGCTGCGCCAGTTGGGGATCGCTGAGGATGCGGACCACGTGAATCCCAATGGCGGGGCCATCGCCCTGGGCCATCCGCTCGGCATGAGCGGCGCGCGCATTGCCGGTACGGCGGCACTCGAGCTGGCCCTGGGCGGCAAGAGGCGGGCCCTGGCGACCATGTGCATCGGGGTGGGGCAGGGCATCGCCATTGCGCTCGAGCGCGTCTAGATTGCCGACATGATCGCACCTCGCCCCCTGCTCGCTGCCCTCACGGGCGACCAAGAGATCGAAGCGCTGCTCGCCGATGCGGCGCAGGTTGCGGCGATGGTGAAGTTCGAACTGGCACTGGCTCAGGCCGAGGCCGAGGCCGGGCTGATCAGCGCCGAGGCTGCCGCTGCCATCGCCAGCGGGATGGTCGGCTTCGAGCCGGATTGGGATGGCCTGGCGGCGGGCATGGCGCGCGATGGCGTGGTGGTGCCGGCCTTGCTGGGTCAGTTGCGCCGCCGCATTGCTGCGCCGCATGCCGAGGCGCTGCATAAGGGGGCCACCAGCCAGGACGCGATCGATACCGCGCTGGTGCTGCAATTGGCTGCCGTCATCGCCATCCTGGTGGCGCGGCTGACGGCCATGCTCGACGCGCTGGAAGGTCTCGTGGACCGGTACGGCACGCAGCCGCTGATGGCCCATACGCGCATGCAGCGGGCCTTGCCGTATACGGTCGGCGCCAAGCTCGCGACCTGGTCGGCGCCGCTCCGGCGGCACCTCCTGGCGCTGCAGGCGGTGCGCCGCAGCCTGCTGGTGATCCAGCTCGGCGGTCCCATTGGCGACCGCAGCAGCTTCGGTGGGCAGGGGGAAGCGGTCGCTCGCGGCCTGGCGCGGCAACTCGATCTGGGTCTTGCCGAGCCCTGGCAATCGGCGCGCGACCCGCTGATCGGTTTTGCTGGGTTGCTCAGCTTGCTGACGGGGACGCTGGGCAAGATCGGCGGAGACGTGGCGCTGCTGGCACAAAATGAGATCGGCGCGATTGCGCTTTCGGGCGGCGGCGGCTCGTCGTCGATGGCGCACAAGTCCAACCCTGTCAATGCCGAGGTGCTGGTGGCGCTGGCGCGCTACAATGCCGGGCTGATCGGCGTGCTGCAGCAATCGATGGTGCATGAAAATGAGCGTTCGGGCGCCGCCTGGACGCTGGAATGGCTGACCTTGCCGCCCATCGTGATCTCCGCCGGGGCCAGCCTGCGCCTCGGAAACCAGCTGCTGGGGCAGTTGAGCTTCACCACACCCTGAACGCGACCATTGAGACTGCCGAGATTCAATTCAACTCTCGGGCACGATCTTAAGGCTTGTGGCATACCCTGCTGGCAATGGTTCGACTGGGCAGAAGCCCCCATGGATAACCGGCTGTTAAGGTAAACCGACCGATAATGCCGACCTGGAAACGATGTCGTCTAGAAGGTGAGTTTCAGGTCTAATGCGTCTTATTATCGGCATCCTTGTTGTCTTCGGCTGCGTTTTCGGCGGCTATCTGGGCGTGGGCGGCCATATGGCGGTCCTGTGGCAGCCCTTTGAATTCCTGATCATTCTGGGCGCCGCCACCGGCGCCTTTGTCATCGGCAATACTGGTCCGGTGATCAAGGGAACGCTGGGCGCCTTCAAGTCACTGTTCAAGGGCCCGAAATACAACAAGGCGGCCTATGTCGAACTGCTGGGCATGCAGTTCACCCTGTTCAAGCTGGTGCAGTCCAAGGGTATCCTGGCGCTGGAGCAGCATATCGAAAATCCGCATGAATCGACGCTATTCTCGCGCTTTCCGACCTTCGCCAACAATCACCACGCCGTGGAGTTCGTCTGTGACTATCTGCGCATGGTGACGCTGGGCTCCAACAACGTCCACGAAATGGAAGCGTTGATGGACGAGGAACTGGAGACGCACCACCAGGAGCAGCATCGGATCGTGGCCGCGATGCAGGCCCTTGCCGATGGTACGCCGGCCCTGGGCATCGTGGCCGCCGTGCTAGGCGTGATTCATACCATGGGTGCGATCAGCGAACCGCCCGAAGTGCTCGGCCACATGATTGGCGGCGCGCTGGTGGGTACGTTCTTCGGCGTGTTCGTGGCCTATGGCTTTTTCTCGCCCTTCGCCCAGTCGCTGAACAACATCTATGAAGCCGAGTCCAAGTATTTCCTGTCGCTCAAGGTCGGCCTGCTGGCGCACATTTCCGGTCAGGTGCCGGTCATGGCCATCGAATTCGCCCGCAAGGCGCTGATGTCGGAAGACCGGCCAAGTTTTGCGGAAATCGACGAGGCGACGGCGAACCTGCCAGCCGCGACATAGGCCACGTTTAGGAAGCCAGAATGGCGAATTACGACCAGCCGATCATCATCAAGAAGGTCAAGAAGAACAAGCACGCCCACCATGGCGGCGCCTGGAAGATCGCTTATGCCGACTTCGTGACCGCCATGATGGCCTTCTTCCTGCTGCTCTGGCTGATCAGCATGACCACGCCTGAGCAGAAGGAAGGCCTCGCGTCGTATTTCGCGCCCCCCAATATCAGCCCGACCACGTCAGGTTCGGGCGGCTTGATGGGCGGCACGGCGCTCGATAATTCCGACGCACTGATGCAGGGCTCGGCGCCCGATGTGACGGTGGATTCCTCGGTGACCCCTAAGGGCGAGGAGTTCGGCACGGTTGCAGGCGCCATGAGCGGCAGGGACCAGCAGCAGGGCAACGAGTTCGAATCCGCCAACGCCTCGCAGTATGACCTCAAGGCCACCGACGACCAGGGCTTCCACAGCGCCGCGGCGAGTATTCGCCAGGCTTGGCAGGCACTGCCCGACATTACCGAAATGGCCGACAACCTGATCGTCGAAGAGACCGACGAAGGGCTCAACATCCGGATCATCGACCAGGAAGGTCGGCCGATGTTTCCCGAGGGCTCGAAATACCCCAACGAATTGACCCGGCAGGCGATCGCGGCCATCGCGCCGATCCTGCAGAAGCTGGCGAGCCCGGTGCGGATATCGGGGCACACGGCAGCGGGCGGCGTCTATGCCAATCCGCGCTATGGTTCCTGGGAACTCTCGGCCGACCGCGCCAATACGGTGCGCCAGATCCTGGGCGAGTTCGGCCTGGCGGACAGCCATGTCAATTCGGTGGTGGGTCGCGCCGCGGCGGACCCGTTCTTCCCCAACGACCCCTATATGGCGGCCAATGAGCGGATCGAGATTACGCTGCTCTATGAAACGCCGCCGGTGCCGGCTGGGCTAAAGCCCTGATCTCAAACACTCAAGGCCCCGCCGTCGAGCGGGGCTTTTTGCTGTGGCCAAAGCAGTGCGGCGGTCTGGTATGGAAGCGGGTGGCGGTGCATTGTCGGCGCGCTAACGAGGAGTCGTGCCGTGCCCTTTCCCGATCTGATCCAGCCTGAGCTTGGTGCCTATCGCAGCGCGGTTCAGACGCCTGCCGATTTCGCGGCATTCTGGGAGGCCACCATTGCCGAAGCGCGGTCGATTGGCGGGGCTGTCAGCATGGTAGCGGCGGAGACGACGCTGAAGGTCGTCGAGGCGTTTGATGTGACGTTTCCAGGCTTTGGCGGGCATCCCGTCAAGGGTTGGTTGTTGCTGCCGGCCATCAGGAGTGGGCGTTTGCCGCTGGTGGTGGAGTATGTCGGCTATGGCGGCGGGCGCGGTTTTCCGCACGAGCAGTTGCATTGGGCGGCGTCGGGCTACGCCTATTTCCGCATGGATACGCGCGGGCAGGGCAGCGGCTGGTCGCTGGGCGCTACGCCTGACCCAGTTGGGACGACACCATCCATCCCGGGCGTGATGACCAAGGGCATCCTCGACAAGAATGATTACTATTATCGTCGGGTGTTTACCGACGGGGTGCGGGCCATCGACATGCTGGTGGCGCAGGACTTTGTCGACGCGAACCGGATCGCGGTTTGTGGCGGCAGCCAGGGCGGCGGCATTTCGCTGGCGGTGGCGGGGATCGACAGCCGGGTCAAGGCGGTGATGCCAGACGTGCCGTTCCTCTGCGACTATCCCCGCGCCGTGCAGAGGGCGGGCCGCGACCCCTATCTCGAGATCGTGCGCTTCCTGGCCCAGCATCGCGACAAGAAGGCTAAAGTCTTCGAGACACTCAGCTATTTCGACGGCGTCAGTTTCGCGCGGCAGGCCAAGGCCGCGGCGCTGTTCTCGGTTGCCGTGATGGATGATATCTGCCCACCCTCGACGGTTTATGGTGCCTATAATGCCTATGCCGGGACGGACAAAGGCATCGAGGAATATGAGTTCAACAACCATGAAGGCGGTCAGGCTTTTCAGAGCCGGGCGCAGATGGTGTGGCTCGCCAGCCGGTTCGGCTGAGGGGATAAGTGGCGCTGGGCCCTTGCGCTCCTCAAAAAACGCAAATATTGCGTAGAGGGAGAGCGAGGCACTGCCGTGGCGACCCAGAAGCGAGCAAACCAGGCCGACATTGCCGAGCGCCTTGGCGTTTCCGTCAGCACGGTTTCGCGGGCGCTCGCCAACGAGATCGGCATCAGCGATGCCGTTCGGCGCGATGTGCAGCGCATGGCGCGGACGCTGGGCTACAAATCCAAGCATAGCATGGTGCCATCTGGCGGGGATA
>CBFGMY010000010.1:0-39202 GCA_965650055.1 uncultured Devosia sp. | reverse complement strand
AGCGCCAGCCTTCGCGGACGATGCCGGGCGGACGCTGTTCGAGGACAATTGCAGTGGCTGCCACCAGGTGGGTGGTACAGGGCAATCAGGGCTGGCCCCGCCGCTGGTCGACAAGTCGCTGTGGACCGGGCTTGGCCCGCGCAGCACCGAATACCTCGCGGGCGTCATGATCGGCGGCTTTACCGGGACCATCGTGGCCGGCGGCGAACGCTTCATTGGCCTCGCCATGCCGCCGCAGGACTGGATGACGGACGCGGAACTGCAGGCAGTCGCCGACTATGTCCTCAACGACCTCAATGGACTTGGTCTCGATATCCCGGCCGACACGTTTGTGACGCTGCGTCAGGCACCCCCATCCCATGGCGATCTCCGCGCTATCAGAAAGGAAGCCACACAATGATCGGCAAATGGGGTTTGGCCCTCGCGCTCATTTTCGCCATGCCGGTCGTGGCAGCGGAGCGGTCGGCGCCCGTAAACTACGTGCTGCGTTGCCTTGGTTGCCACCTCCAGGATGGTACCGGCTTGCCGTCGGCCGGCATTCCCGACTTCGTCGGCAAGGTCGGCGTGTTCGCGCGCTCAGACAACGGGCGGCGCTACCTGCTTCACGTGCCAGGCGTGATCAATTCGGGCCTGGGTAACAAGGAAACGGCCGACCTTCTCAACTACATCATGAACACCTATGCCGGTGAATCGATGCCCGAGGCCTGGAAGCCCTTCACGGCCGACGAGGTCGCCGTCCTCAGGGCCCAGGACGTGGGCAACGTCGTATCCTACCGCCGCCAGATGGCTGCCGAACTCGAAGCCCAGGGTTATGACGTCGCGGAGTACCCTTGGCCCTGACCTGTCTGCCGCGGTGCGAGGCAGGACTGCGGGAGGGTACCTTCCGCGCGGGCTTGAGACTTACTGCGGCCATATCCAATGGCGGGCCCGCTGCCGAATACTGACGGCATCGATGCCCGGTATCCAGTCGTCGCTCCCATAAGCTGACAGGCGCATTCGGCCCCCCTTCCAGCCATTCTTGGGTCGAGGAAGTAATCGCCTCGCGCGCAATGGCGAGGTGGCTGTGCGCCTCGAGGGAATTTCCGCGGCTTCCTGAAGCGAACAGCGCAGGGGCGAGGAATTTGAGCTGCGTCAATGCGGAGGGCAGTGAGGACGGGCATCGCTGAACGACTTCCGAAGGGAGCTGCAATGGAACCGAAGACCCTGGACGTAAGCGACATTTCCCGGGCGAAGGGCGAGCCGTTCGCCAGCATCATGGCGGCCGTCGAGGCGCTGCGGCCCGGCGAGCCGCTGCTGCTGACTGCTCCGTTCAAGCCCGAACCGTTGCTGCGCTTGCTCGACAGCAAGGGCTTCGATCACCGGGCCAGTTCCGGCGAGGATGGCAATTGGCAGGTGCTTTTCACGCGCCGGCCCCAACCGGAAGCATCAGTGGATGCCAGGAACCCGCTCACCTGGCCGAAACCCGCCGTGCTCGTCGACCTCAGCGCCACGCCTACCAGGTCAGCCACTGATGCAGTCCTTGAAGCGCTCGACGGCATGTTGGACAAGCAGGTGCTCTTCGCCCTCCTGCGCGAGGAGCCCACGGACCTGCCTTTCCGGCTTCTCGACGACAATCACCTCTGCTTCGGCCGATGGCAGGACGGAACCTATCGCGTCCTTGTCCTGGTGCGGGGCGCGGCAGAAACGGCGGGTTGAGGATCCGGCAAACGGTCTGGTGATCCCCAACGGACCTTGGCGAAATATCCCCCTGTTCCTGGCTCAATTTGCGCTTGATCAACGATGGAGCCCGGGCCGCGTGCTGATCTGGCGCGAATCTGGAGCAGCCCATGAACGCTATCTCACCCTTTGCCGCCCTGGAGCGGACGACTGCCAAGCACGTCCGTGCCCTAAGGCCTGACCCGGCGACGCTCGCTGTCACCGGTTGTGCAGCGGCCGCGATGATGGCGGCTGCGGCACTGATGGCCGCACTGGGCGAGGCGGAGGCGGTGGGCCCCGGTCTGGGTGGCAATGTCGCGCTGCTGCTCTTCGCCGTCATGAACGCCAACCGCCCCTATCGTCGCTGCTGGGCTCCGGCGCTGATCTTTCTCGGATTGGTCGGAGCAAGCGGGATCGCACTGGCGCTGCTTCCCGCAGCGGAGCATTTCGTGACCCCATCGGCAATCGCGCGCTTCAGTATCGAAGGTCTGCATGGAGCCGCCCAACTGGGCGCCATGGGAATGACGGCCCTCGCCTGGTCAACGGCGGGGCGAAACGTCAGGGGCACCAGATGGTCGACGGCGGCCTTCGCCATGCTGGCCAATCTGCAACTGGGCGAAGCGATCGCGCGCGCTTTGGCCGGCTCGACTGGCGATGTCTGGACGTTGGCGAGCGAGTTGCTGTTCGCCTCATGGCTGCTCGCGACCACCATGGGACTGACGCGCCGCCTTGGCGGTCGTCTTGCCGGGGCACCGATCAGGCAAGAGCACCTGCCACCAGAGTCGGTGGACGTACTGCGCGAGATCAATTGGCACGGCGATCGAGTGCGGTGACGAATCCCGCCGACCGATCCGGAAACAGGAGCTTGGGATGAGCGAAACCCAGCATAGACCAGATGCACTATTCCTGGCGACGTACGATCGCCCGCAGGACGATCCGATGTTCGTACTCGAGCGATGGCTGGGCGAAGCCAGGAGCCAGGTCGGCTTTGCCGCGTCCGCCATGTCGCTCGCCACTGTGACGCCCACCGGCGATCCGGACGTGCGGATGGTCCTGCTGCAATCCATTCGGGATGATGGTCTGGTCTTCTTCACCAATCTCACCAGTCCCAAGGGCAAGCAGATGCTGGCGAGCGGCAAGGCGGCCGCGTGCTTCCACTGGCCGGCGCTGGGTCGGCAGGTCCGTGTTCGCGGCACCGTGCATCAGGTTGACGATACCTATGCAGACCAGTACTTCGCTGGTCGCCCGCGCGGCTCCCAGATAGGAGCCCATGCGTCCGCCCAGTCTTCGGTCATCGCCGACCGCGCCACGCTCATTGACCAAGCCGGCGAGATCGCGAACCGCTTCGCGGGCGGGCCAGTCCCCCGTCCTGCGCATTGGAGCGGCATGTGCCTGGTGCCCTCTGCGATCGAGTTCTGGGAGGACGGGGCCGACCGGCTGCACGACCGGCTGCTCTTTACCAGGCCGATCGGCGCCGGCGTCTGGTCAGCGGCGAGATTGGCCCCCTGAGGCAGCCGTCGGTGCGTGCTGCGATGCCGGCGAGGTCGGCTAGGCGTCGACGCGGGGCCTGGGCGCCGCGACGACGAGCGTGGCAAACACGGCAAGCGCCAGCACCGTTACAGGGCCCGACACCCAGCGCCAGTCGATGAAGAACGCGTCGGCCAGAACGCGGTAGCACACCGCAGCCTCGAGGATGGCGAGCGGGGCGTAGAGAAACCGGGAATACTGGATCCTGACCCCGGCGACGGCCGGGAGGATCACCAGGGCGTGCCCCATGACCATGGAGAGGGCGAAGCCGATCGTGACGGCATGGATCAAGGCATCGGGTCCGGCACCGTATTCCGGAAGACCGAGGCCGAGCAGGCCCGCGATGCCCAGCCAGGCATGCCCGCAAAGGATTGCCGCCGCCATGAACCTGGCCTGACCACGCGTTCGGATCGTGCGAAGGGCAATGTCGTGGCGCCACAGCCATATCGACAGCAACAGCAGGCCGAGGCCAAAACACCTGGCGCCCCAGGCATCCGCAAGACCGATGAAACACCCGATCAGCAGAACGAGCGCCGCCGCGAAGAATGCCGCCACGATTGTTCTGCTATGCCCCATGAGGCGGCTGAGTTCCAGCCGTTCACCAGACACCGTCAAGACGAGGTAGGCGAGCCACCAGGGGATGGAGGTCGCGTTCGCGCCGGTGGCCACCACAGTGTGGATCGAACCGATGAGCAGGCAAACGGCACCCAGCAGGAGTGCGACGGTAAACGGGGCGGGCTGCAGCCGCAGCACGTGGCCGGACATCCAGCAGAAGAGTGCTGCCGCGGCGGCGTAGGCGACGAACGCGGCGATTGCAGGAAAGCCGGCCAGCAACCCGGCCGTTGCCAGGATGGACAGGATTGGCGAGACAAACCAGATCGGCCCGCGCAGGGCGACCGCTCTTTCCAGCGGCACCAAGGTGCCGAAGACCCCTTGCATCATGATGAGGCCGTGAAGTTCGGCGGGCACCGCCGCATTGGGCAAGGGGACGCCGATGCGGACGAGCCCACCATAAAGGCCCGCCACCGCCAGGACGGCAGTGGCGGCCAACAACGACCTCGGTATCAGACTGGTCGCGAACACGGTCAGGCTGCGGTGCGGCTGACCCGTACCTGCCAAACTTCCGGACCCTGCTGTTCGTAGACCCAATCGAACGTGCCCGGATATTCCGCAGCGAACTGGTAGTGCAGCGGCTTTGGGTCGTGGTCGTTGACGATGAGAAAGGCCTCACCCGCGTTGAGATTCTGGAAGGCGTTGAAGATCATTGGGTGCCGCAGCCGCGGCGCGATCTGTCGCACGTCGATGATGGTTTCGCCGGACTGGCAATCGCTGCACATTACAAGGTTCCTTTGGGTGTTCTGCCGAGCGCGCGGCGCCCGGCATCATTGATGAAGTCGGAGGTCCATACCGGATCCCAGACGAGTTCGACGTTCACCCGGGTGGCAGCCGGAAAGCCCGAAGCAATCCGGTCACGAACCTCGTCGACCACGAGCCGTCCCATCGGGCAGGCGCGGCTCGTCAGCGTCATCTGCACCTCGATCTGCCGGTCCTGCTCGCGGGCGAGATAGACCAGGCCGAGGTCGACGATGTTGATGCCGATCTCCGGGTCGAGCACCTGCTCAAGGCAGGGCTGCAACGCCGGCGAGATGCATGGTTGGAAGGTCATGATATCCCCAGGTGGACGCAGGATGACTAAACGATGTTTGCGGACCGATCTTTGCGACAGCGCAACGACTGGACGCAGCTAGGCGGCCGGCACCCCTATGATGATTTCGTGCAGGGCGAGCGCGGCGCCGGCGAGCGCGAGCCCGACAAAGCCCAGCAGAAGGTCCCGGCGCGAGGGCCAGCTCAGCGACGCCGGTCGGGAGAACGGCACCAGTGGCCGGCGCGCCGCGAGTGACTTCCACTCATCTTGCCCAAGGCGCCTGCGCGCCCCCCTGTCCATCAGTGCCATTCCGGCCAGGCAAAGGGCGAGCAATGTTCCGAACAGCATGACATGGGCGAGATCGCCATTTGGTACGATATGCGCGGCAGCCCAGAGCGCGAGGGCCCACAGGACCGGATGGCGCGTAATCCCAAGAATGCTCCCGCTGGCGTCGTCTGGACGCCGGTTGGCCGAGAGCGACAGCCTATTGGGGGTACACAATCCGACCACCCCAAATGCGAATGCCGCGGGAACCAGCAGGCGGGGGATGAACCGCTGCCAGTCCATCGCCGGCCAGAGTTCGACATAGGGCGCTTCCGCGGTCGCCCGGAACATCCAGGCCAGGAGCAAAAGCGACATTGCCGAGTGGAGAGCGACATAGACGCCTTCGCCCAGGGCGCCGACGAGCCGCCTCCTGAGAGGCGGTCTCGCCGGGACGGCGTGCGCTGCGAGCAAGGCGGCCATGGATCCGGCGAACTGGATCCACAACTGGGCGTCGTGGGGCATCGCGCTCTCCGCGGAGGCAGGATCGCCGGAAGCAATCCTGCATGCCAGTGTGCTAGAGGCCGGCGCCGGCAAGTGCTGCGTCGAAGCGTTCCTTTGCCTTGCCCGGCAAGTGCGCGGCCTTGGCGGCGTCGATATTGACCGCATCGCCCACAATGATGGCGGCGATCATGCCCATGCCCAGATGGGGCGCGCACTTCACGGCATAGACACCCGGCGCGGTGAACGTGACGACAACTTCCTTGCCCATGGCGCCCTTGAAGGCCTCGGCCCCGTCGGGAAGGATATCCTTGACCGTTTCGGCATTGTGCCCCTTGTCGGTGGGTATGAAGGTCACCGTGTCGCCGACCGCGATCTGGGTCAGCGCGGGCTCGAAGACCATCCCGGCGCCGTCGGCGCCCTTGTTGAGCATCTGCACTTCGAAGTTGGCTGCATAGGTGGGCGCAGCAGTGACGAGCATCAGCGTGGCGATGGTTGCTTTGAAGAGCGTGTTCATCTTGTTCTCCTGGATCGAGAGATGCGATCCATTCGCGTCTCCTGCCGCCCTTTTGCTCGGATGGAGGCTCGGTTTCTTTGACGCGTGTCAAATTAGCCGAAATGTCGCAGGCAGGCCCAAATTAATCGTTGGCACAATTTGAGCCGCGTCAAAGAATGGCGGCTCGCAAGGCACTATTCCAGCATCGACCGACGCCGATAACGGGGCGGCAATGCTGGAGAGCTTGAATGCAAGACCATGACGACGACATCAACCTAGGACGCCGCAACCTGATGGCCGGCGTCGCGTTCGCAGGCGTTTTCGGCGCCGTCCTCGCGTCGGTTCCGGCGGGCGCCGAAGAAACCGGTGTAGTGACCGGGCCTGCACCCGATCTGAGCGCCCTGCCGCGCGTGAAGGTGGACCTGGTTGCCCCTCCCGGAGTGCACGACCACGAGCAGGTCGCCAGCAGCGGCCCCAAGGTGGTCGAGTTCACCCTGGAGATTCAGGAGAAGGCACTGGTCATCGACGACCTGGGTACAACGGTGCAGGCCATGACCTTCAACGGTTCGGTTCCGGGCCCGTTGATGGTGGTCCACGAGGGCGACTATGTCGAGCTGACGCTGACCAATCCCGACACCAACATGATGCAGCACAATATCGACTTCCACTCGGCTACCGGTGCGCTGGGCGGCGGCGGTCTTACGCTGATCAACCCCGGTGAGCAGGTGAAGCTCCGCTTCAAGGCAACCCGCCAGGGCGTGTTCGTCTACCACTGCGCGCCCGGGGGTCCGATGATCCCGTGGCATGTGGTGTCGGGTATGAACGGGGCCATCATGGTCCTGCCGCGCGACGGCCTGAAGGACGGCCAGGGCAACAAGCTGACCTACGATCGCATCTACTATATCGGCGAACAGGACTTCTACGTGCCCAAGGATGCCGACGGCAACTTCAAGACCTATGAATCGGCCGGCGACGGCTACTCGGACATGCTCGAGGTCATGAAGACCCTTACGCCGACCCACGAGGTGTTCAACGGCGCCGCTGGTGCCCTGACGGGCGAGAACGCCATGACCGCCAATGTCGGCGAGACGGTGCTGATCATCCACAGCCAGGCCAATCGCGACACCCGTCCGCATCTGATCGGCGGCCACGGCGATTACGTCTGGAATACCGGCAAGTTCCGCAACCCGCCGCAGGTCGACCTCGAGACCTGGCATATCCCCGGCGGCTGCGCCGGTGCCGCGCTCTACACGTTCCTGCAGCCGGGCATCTATGCCTATGTCAACCACAACCTCATCGAGGCCGTCGAACTGGGGGCCACTGCGCACTTCAAAGTGGAAGGCGAGTGGAACGACGACCTCATGACGCAGGTACAGGCTCCTAGCCCGATCGCCTGACCGCGTCTGCGGCCCGCCACCTGTTGGCGGGCCGCTTCTCCATATGGAGCCAGATCATGACTGCCCAGGCCATCAAGGACGTGACGTTCGGGGATCTGCTGCTGCCAGCGGCGCTGCTGGTGGGTCTCAGCGCCCTGGTGCTGGTGCAGGCGGGCGTTATCACGGTCGGCCCTGGCGACCGGGCGGCCCTTGGCCCCGAGACGGTTACCGTCGAGGCCCGGCCCTATGACCACCGCATGCCCGGCGATTTCCAGATGAACGGCGCCCCGGTCAATGGCATCCTGCAGCACACAGCCATGGAGCCGGTCGAGGTGATGCGCCACCAGGTTACGCTGGCCGACTATCGGCGATGCGTGGACGACGGCTTCTGCGACACGCCCGAACCGGCCGTTCGGCCGGCGCGGGACGACGTACCTGTCACGGGCGTCAGCTATGATGACGCCGTTGCCTATGCCGCATGGTTGTCGGACCGTACCGGCGACCAATGGCGCCTGCCCACGGTCGCCGAGTGGATATTTGTCGCCGGCGATCGTGCTGTCGACCACGCCATCGAGAAACAGACCGACGCCGCCAATCCGGCCGCCCGCTGGCTCGCGGCCTATGAGCAGGAGACGAGCCGCGCCGTTTCGGCCAATGCCATGCCCCAGCCTCCCGGCTCGTTCGGCGCCAATGACCTTGGGGTCATGGACATCGGCGGCAATGTCTGGGAATGGACGGCGACCTGCGCCAATCGCACGACGCTCGGCCCCGATGGCGCCATCGCCAGCGTGGTCGAGAGCTGCGGCGTACATTATCTGGAAGGCCGCCACCTGACACCCATGAGCGTGTTTGTCCGCGATGCGCGCGGCGGTGGCTGTTCGGTTGGAGCACCGCCCGACAATCTCGGCTTCAGGCTTGTGCGCGAGCCCGGCTCCGCGTGGCGGATACCCTTCGTTTCGTAGCCGTGCCCTGACCGACGATTCGCGGACCTGCACGGCGTTGCATCATAGTCGCGTAGCGTATTGGAGGTCGACACATGCTTCTGAAAGCGGTTGCCGTATTTCTCGTTTTGATCATCGTTGTCGTGGGATACCTGTTCGCATCCTATCGACTGGCCATGGGGGAGGCCGAGCGGGCCTGGACCGAGATCGCCCAGGCCGCTGTTCCGCCGTCCGGCGTGTTCGACCCTGCTATGGTGTCAGGGCTACCAGAGGTGGCCCAGCGCTACTTCCTGCACGCCATCGCGCCTGGCACGCCCCTGAAAACGACCGTCGAATTGCGGCACAAGGGCGTGTTCCTGCTCGGCGACAAGAACAGCAGCCAGAGCTACGACATGGAGGCCCGTCAGATACTGGCGCCGCCGGACAGGTTCGTGTGGATGCCCGTTCTGCGCTCGGGCCCGCTGACCATCACGGGGTCGGATGCGGCACTGGATGGCAGGGCCTGGACGCGGTTCTGGATCGCGTCGCTCTTGCCGGTGGCCGACGTCGCCACATCGCCGGATCTGGTTCGCTCGGCCCAGTTCCGCTCGGCCATCGAGAGCATCTGGGCCCCGGCGGCAATACTGCCGCGCGACGGCATCGCCTGGAAGGCCGAGGGTCCGGACACGGCATCGGTCACGATTGACCTGCCTGGCGGCCCTGTCGTTCTGCAGTTGACAGTGGATCAGGCTGGCGCCCTGAAGGCGGTGGTGGGGTTGCGCTGGAGCGATGCCAATCCGCAGAAGCGGTTCCAGCTCCAGCCCTTTGGCGGCACCATGGCGGAAGAGGCGACCTTTGATGGTTACACCATCCCCTCGGTGGTGAAGGTCGGCAACATGTTCGGCACCGCGGACTACTTTGCCTTCTACCAAGCTCAGATACTGCAGGCGGTCTACAAGTGAGCGGGCCTGACGGCCCGCTCACTCATCAGCTACTGCGCCGTCGGCGCCGGGGCAGCATCGTGTGGATGTTCCGCATTGGGCAGGTGCGTCAGCAGTTCACCGCTGCTCTGCCCGGGTGTCGTGGGCACGGCACCGGCATAGAACACGCCGTGCAGGCCCCAATAGGCCCCGGCAATGATCACCAGCGCAGCCAGCAGGCCGGCGGGCACGCTGCCCAGGGCAGGTGCCAGTTTGGGCAGCTTCAGGCCCGACGGCGACGGATCGGCGGCAATCAGGAACAGCGTGCCCATGATGAGCGCATGACCGACCAGGTCGATGCGGCCGAATGGATAGACCGCCGTGGTGAAGATGATGATGAGCGCGAGCGCCGATAGCCGGCGGATCAGCGGCGTCCACAGCAGGCCGAAGCCCATGGTGAACTCGGCCACACCGGCCATCGGGATGAAGGTGTCCCGCGGCATGCCGAAGGTCAGGAACGGCCGCTCCTCCACGAGCGGGTAGAACCACTCGGCATAGGCGAATTTCTCCAGGCTCGACCACATCAGCGCAATGGCAACGCCCCACCGCAGCACGGCGAAACGGTGCTTGTACCAACCGGCGTCTGGGTTGGAGGCCAGCACCAGGTAGCCGGCCACACCGACACCGAGGGCCAGGTAGTCGAGCAGGTGGAAGAAGTCATAGTCGCGCAACGCGATGACCCAGAGCCCGATAATGCCGGCAGCCGCCAGGGGCATGGTGCGGCGCGAAAAGACCAGGGCGGCGATGAGCAGCTGCAGCCACGATACCCATTCGTTTGGCGTCTGCAGGTCCGGCGTCAGATAGACACCGCCGACGGCGAAGATCGCCACGAAGAACGCGCCGATCACGGCCCGCATGAAATCGTCGGACCTGTTCCACAGCGGTGCGCCCAACCGGTCCAGCCCCGCATTGGTCTGAACGCCCAACGGCAAGCGCTCGATGATCACGGTGACGGCAAAGAACGCCAATACCAGGATGATACCGAGCCAGAACCAGCCGTTGGTGAGCGTCCGTGTGATGGGCGCGGGCGCATTGCCCACGACATAGGGCGCAAACCACTTCACATGGGCGCTGGCAGGGGTCGCGGCCGAGAGACCACCCAGGATGGAGAACAAGGCGGCCGCGCCGCCGATGCGCTGGACCTTGGGCAGCCAATTTCGGGCAATCGGCACCCTTTTGGTGTCCTGCAAAAACGTGGTCATCAATAAGCTCCTGAAAAATCTGCGGTTCCGCAGTTGCCTACGAAATACACCCCAACGGACGACCATTGTTGATCTACGTCAACCGATCGGCATTGGAGCTGGGCCAAGACGGTCCTTGAAAGGAAACACCAATGGACCTTCTGAAATACGGCGCGGGCGCAGTGCTGCTCGCGGCCTTCGCCGGATCGCTGTTCGTCCGTGACCAGCAGCCCATGGCCGTCGCCACAATGCCTATGCCGCCGATCTGCGGAGATGTCGCGAGCGACCACGAGGCGGGCTCCACTCAGGCGCATATCGACATGATGGCGGCGATGGTCGACCAGCCCCACGGGGCGCTGCTACAGACGATGGAGCCGATGCTTTCCGACATGATGCGCGGCATGACGGCGCCAGACTTCGATGTCGCTTTCGTCTGCAGCATGCTGCCCCACCACCAGGGGGCGGTGGCGATGGCGCAGGTCGCCTTGGATCACGGCAGCGATCCGTGGGTGAAGATGGTCGCGCAGGAGATCATTTCCGCCCAGCGGACCGAGATTGCCGAGATGCAGCAATGGCTGGCGCGGCAGCCGGCGGTGTCGGCAAGCGCTCCATAGCCCCTCCGGGTGGTCAGCGGGTCGCCCAGGCAAGCCATATTGCAACGCCGACAAGGGCCAGAGCGAAGAGGCGTGTGACCACCAGGCGACCTGCGCCGCGCTCGAGCACGGGGGCCAGGGCACCGGCAGCCGTGACAATCGCCAGATGGATGACGGTGGCAATCAAGACATAGACCGCCGCAAGCATGATCGGCGGCCATAGATTGTCGCCAGATGCCGGGAGAAAGTTGGGCATCACGGCGACGAAGAAAAGCGCGGCCTTGGGATTGAGCAGGTTGGTCACCACGCCCTGGATGAAGAAACGGGAATGTCCCGACACTTCGGGCGGATCGTCCGCCTCGTTCCACGAACTCCACGCCAGATACAGCAGATAGAGGACGCCTCCCCAACGCAGGAGGGAATGAAGCGCAGGCGAAGCGGCCAACAGCGTCGCCAGCCCCAGGGCGGCGGTCGCACCAAGGATTGCCAGGCCCAGCGCGACGCCTGCGACGGCCACATATCCCGCCCCGCGACCTTCCCGCGCCGCAAGAATGGCCAGGTAGGTCATGTTCGGGCCGGGGGTCAGCT
This sequence comes from uncultured Devosia sp., assembly GCA_965650055.1. Lineage (GTDB taxonomy): Bacteria > Pseudomonadota > Alphaproteobacteria > Rhizobiales > Devosiaceae > Devosia. The sequence goes on along the minus strand of CBFGMY010000010.1, from coordinate 27,439 downwards.
CGATGAGTGCCGAAGCCAGCATGAAGCCGAGTAAGTCCGGCATGGGTCACCTGTCGGTTGATCGATTGGGCACACTCGTCCGACGGGACCGCGGATGCGCTGCGACGTTCAGGATAACGCGCGGGCTGCCAAAGCACCACGATGGCCACCTGGTTGGGCAGCGGCCGACCGATGCCTGGCATGGCGTTTCGACGAGCATAGCGCCCGGTTGCGGCGTTGAATTTGCCATGGATCAATTACAGCGAGAGGCGATCGTGCTTTGACATCGTGGGATCGCCACCAAGCGTCGCAAACACCGGAGGCCTCGATGGAACGCATCAAGATTACCCAGCATACCTCACTTGGCGCTTTCTGGTTCGCCGGGTGGCTGTTCACCATCGGCTACCTGCATCTCGATTTCTGGCAGGGCCTGTTGGGCCTGCTCCTGTGGCCCTACTTCATCGGCCAGCATGTGGCCGCGCTCGCTGTCTGACCACTTTCGCCCCGGCGTATCCCACGACTTTCAGAACGCTGAAGCACGGAGGAAACCATGTTGAGCGACGTCTTTGTGCCCCTTCTGACCTACCCCGACCCGACACCGGTTGAGTTTGCGAAGACCCTGCCGGACTTCATTGGCCGCTTCGCCTCAAGTGTCACCTTCTGCCCCACCGAGATCGATGTGCCCGATCTCGCCAACCGTTGGGGTGCCGCGCTGATCTCCTTGCCGCAAATGATCGCCGAGGTCGAAGCAAGGAGCCGTCGCCTGGCCCAGCACCTGAAGCAGGAGACCAGCGGCGTCGGCGGACCGCTGGCCGTTCACCAGCAAATGGTTCGAGCCGCCTTCGGGCAGGTCGGGTCCGCCCTTTTGCCCCATGCCAGGAGCCACGATCTGTCTCTGGTCGCCATCGATGCCGGATCGGATGAAAAGACAGGATTGGCCGAGACGTTCATCTTCGGGACTGGCCGACCCGTCATGGTCGTGCCCGAACAGCATCTCGCCTCTGCCGACCTGGGCAATATTGCCATCGCCTGGGATGGTGAGCGATGCGCCAATCGGGCCGTCTTTGACGCCATGCCGCTGCTGGTTGGAGCGCGCAAGGTGACCTTGCTTACGGCGTCGGACGACAAGCCTGTCGGCGACAACGACTTGAAGGCGCTGGTGGCCTATCTGAACCGTCACGGCATACAGGCCGAGCACAGAGAGATTTCCGCCAAAGCGGCCAATGGTATCGGCAATGCCCTCCAGGATGGAGCGCACGAAATCGGCGCGGGGCTGTTGGTGATGGGCGCCTATGGTCACAACCGGCTGAGGGAATTCGTCCTCGGCGGAGCCACCAGATCGGTACTTGCCGCCCCCAGGCTGCCGATACTGCTCTCGCACTGAGCAGCGTGCCGGAGCGACAAACCATCGGTCGTCGGCCGGGGACGGGTCACAATAAACGCGGCACAGCAAACCAGAGTGGCTGCAATGGCGGCGCTTCCGGCCAAGGGCATGGGCGTCCCCGCGAGGACGGCGCCATAGCCCAGTGCCATGGCGAAGACCGCCGCGACTTTGGCCCTGCCGGCGATCGCCCCCTCGTTCCGCCAGGCCCGAAGCGTTGGGCCGAGCCAAGGATGGGCTTCCAGCCAGGCGGCCAGCCGAGGCGACGATCGCGAATAACAGGCGATGGCCAGGAGCACGAATGGCGTCGTCGGCAAGACGGGGACGACAACGCCGACGATCCCCAGGACGACGAACACGCTGCCGGCGATCATCAGCACGACCCGGCCGATGCCCGCCACAGTCAAAGTCCCCCGATGCAGCGCAGAGCCTCGGCGCCGCGGTGTGCCTGGGCGGCTACGTCATCAAACAGATGGGCCAGTTCGTGGAAGACCGAGCGATTCGCTTTCGCTCCAGCTTACGTCTTCCAGATCGGCCAGCAGCTCCAGCAGCGCCGTGATGGCGGTGCGGTGTTGCCGTGCCTCCAGCAGATGCCGCCGATCGATGCGCTGCTGCTCCTGGTCCACGAAGCGCTGCAGGGCATCGCCAACTTTCTGCCGGCAATCGCAATCGAGAGCGGCCGTCGCAATGAGCGTCCGGATGCGGGCGACAAGGCGTCCCGGATCCTGTGCCTCGATCTCTCCTCCCCGATTCACGCTGCCACCCAATCCATCCCCGGCGCTCCGTGGAGGAACCCGTTGGAGAAATGCGCGGCTGGGTAGATGTCGCGGAGTTGCCCGAGGCCCTCGTCGGTGCCCAAAGCTCCGTCTCGCACCTGCGCGAACACCTCGGCGACAGCCACCATGTCGCAGTCCTGCGGGGAGAGCCTGAGATGGGTAATGCCGATGCGGCCCAGCATGTCGAGGTCACCGATCAGCGCCTGGCAGTGGCGCGACATGGTCTGGACGCCGTTGATGGTCAGGAAGGCCTGGCGGTCGAGGGTATCGACGTCCAGGCCATCGGGGTCCTCCCCACAGACGAATTTGCAGTTGTCCTTGGTGTGGCCCTTGGCACGGGCATGGGCGCAACGCGCCGACATGGCGAGCGGCAGCCGACCGAAGGCGACCAGCTCGTAGTCCAGCCCCGGCGCCCCAGCGGTGATGCTTGCCAGGGAACTCGCCGGCAGTTCCGCGCCCAGGCAGATGCGCCGGGCGCCCTGACGCCCCAGCAGTGCTGCTGTCGGCGCGTTGTAGACATTGACGAATGGCCCGACATGGTGCGGTCGCCCGGCCAGCATGGCCAGCGCCGACAGATCGTTGGCCTCCACGAGCGTGGACGATTGCACGACCTGGCGTGTGGCCTGCCGCTCGCGGTCGAGGGTAACAAGCGCAAGCGTCGCCTGCGCCACCTCCTTGCCCGCTGCCAGCAATCGCTCGACGACCGCATCGGTGAAGGGACGCACGAAATGATCGCGCTTGGAGCACACCACCTCGCCCAGCGTGACGGCGTCGATCGCCGCGCAATCGGCCAGCCTGAAGTAGAAGTCGCGCCATTTGGGGCCGTCCCAAAGGTATGGCACGGGGCCGACCGTTATCCGCAACTTGCCCATGTTCACCGCCATTTCTTCTCGTAGGCGCCAGCCGTTGTGCGCTGGCCTTCGCTGAGACGCCGCAGCGCCTCAACGTGTCGGGCGCGATCGGCGGGCAGGGAATTCAGGGCGTCCTTCAGCCGGCGGACGACTTCGGCCACATAGGCCTTGCCGCGTTGGCGCCCTTCGATCTTGAGTGCCTTGACGCCTGCTGCTGCCAGGGCCTCGATGTGGTTCATCACGTCGAGGCTGACGGGGTCCTCGAAGGCATAGCCGTCGTCGTCGGCGATGTGGAAGCGGCCCTTGCACAGCGTCGGATAGCCGGCGGCTTCCCCGGCGCCGAACCTGTTGATGGTGAAGCCGGCAAGTTCGGACACCATCTCGTCGCCGTCCTCGCGATAGCGAACGTGGCTGGCCGGCGAACACACCCCCTGCATATTGGGCGACAGGCCCGTGACATAGGACGACAGGCTGCAGCGCCCCTCCGCCATGACGCAGAGACCGCCAAAGGCAAAGACCTCTAGCTCGCAGTCGACCTCGCGGGCCAGCGCGGCGATCTCGGCAATGGTCAGCACCCGGGGCAGCACCAGCCGCCTGGCGCCGAACGAGGAGACCAGGAAGTTGATCGCTTCCACGTTCGATGCCGAGGCCTGTACCGAAACGTGCAGCCGCTGCTCGGGATAGCGCTCGGCAATATGGGCCATCAGCGCCAGGTCGGCGACGATCAACGCGTCCGCTCCCGCCGCAACCGCGTCGCTGGCGGCGCGGTACCAAAGCTCTTCCTCGCCCGCCTTCATGAAGGTGTTCAGGGCGACATGGGTCGCGACGTCCCTCGCCTTGCCGTAAGCGACCGCGTCCGACAATTCCCTGGGCGAGAAATTGAGGCCGGGGAAGTTCCGGGCATTGGTCTGGTTGCGGAAGCCGCAATAGATTGCATCGGCGCCCGCCTCGGCGGCCTCACGATAGGCGGCCGGCGTGCCTGCCGGACAGATCAATTCCATCATGCGAGGCCTGCAAGCGCGCGGTCCCGCACCCTTTCACCCAGCCGCCGGAATGCCGATGAAAACGGTCCCGCCGCGGCCGAGAGATCGGTCGGCAGGTCGAAATCGCAGTCGTCCAGCGCATTGCGCAGCGCCAGCATCGCCTCCATGTCGCCCGTCAGCGTGAGGCTGCGCGAGAAGAACACCGCGTCGCCGTCCAGCCGCCCCTCCAGCAGGGCCAGCAGCGTTACCATGGGCCCTGATGCGGCCGCATCAACGGGGGGCGCCTTGTCCTTGCGATAGACCTTGATGTGTCGCAGCGATGGCCGGATCACGAAGCTCCAGTCGAGCTCGGCCGGCGTGAACCGGTAGCGCCGGGAGGCATTGTCGCCGAGCCGATCGAAAAGGCCCGGATGCTGTTTCATGGCCTGGGCGAAGACGAGGCTGACGACGCGCTGGACAATCGTGAGCGGCACCCGATCGAGAACCGAAGTGAGTTGGCGGGGCAGGAGCATGAGGCGTTCCTTCGATGTTTCGACCCAGCTTTATCCAGGTCGCACGCGCCCCGCTTTGCTCTAGCTCAAAGAGCGCCCTCGAACAGAGCGCTATGAAGGGGCATGTCCATGCCCGGCTTGCCCGCCCTCGCGCACCCTCCTTTCACCGATCTGCGAGCCTTCCTCGACCTGATCGAGGCCCGCGGCCAGTTGCGCCGCATCGCCGAGCCGGTGCGGGTGCAACTGGAGGTGACCGAGTTGCATCGGCGTGTGCTCTCGGCGAACGGGCCGGCATTGCTGCTGGAGCAGCCGATACTGCCCGACGGGCAGCGATCCGCCATGCCCATGCTGGTCAATCTGTTCGGCACAGTCGAGCGGGTTGCCTGGGGTCTGGGCATCGAGCCGTCCGCCCTGCCGACTCTTGGCAACGCCATGGCGGCGCTTCGGTCGCCGCGGCCACCGCGCGATATCAGGACCGCCTGGGCACAGCGGGGCATGCTGCGCGCCGCGCTCGACATGCGCCCGCGTACCACGCATCGCCCCGCCTGCCAGGAACGCATCGAGCATGGCGACGCCGTGGATCTGGGTATGCTCCCGGTCCAATGGTGCTGGCCCGATGAGCCGGGCCCGCTGATCACCTGGCCCCTGGTCATCACGCGTTCCCCGGATGATCCGGCCGACATCAATGTCGGCATCTACCGCATGCAGGTTCTCGGCCGACGACGAGCCATCATGCGCTGGCTGCCCAGCCGGGGCGGCGCCCGCCATCATCGGCTGTGGCAGAAGCTTGGGCAGGACATGCCCGTGGCCATCGCTATCGGCGCTGACCCTGCCACCATCCTGTCGGCAGTGATGCCGCTGCCCGAGGGCATGAACGAGCTGGCATTTGCCGGTATGTTGCGGCGCCGGCCGAGTCTGCTCGCGCGTGGCGTCACCGTCGCGCTGCCGGTACCGGCCTCGGCCGAGATCGTGCTGGAAGGAAAGGTATCGGTCACCGAAACCGCCCCGGAAGGCCCATACGGCGATCACACCGGCTACTATAACGGGGTCGAGCCATTTCCCGTCGTCACCATCGAGGCGATGACACGCCGCCGGGATGCGATCTACCTGTCGACCTATACGGGACGGCCGCCCGACGAGCCGTCTCGGCTGGGCGAGGCGCTGAACGAGCTCTTCATTCCTCTGGCACGCCAGCAATTCCCCGAAATCGTCGACCTGTGGCTGCCGCCCGAGGCATGCTCCTATCGCACCATGGTCGTATCGATCGACAAGCGTTATCCCGGCCAGGCCCGACGGGTGATGATGGGGCTGTGGTCCATGCTGCCGCAGTTCAGCATGACCAAACTGATCATCGTGGTGGATCCCGATATCGGCGTGCGGAACTGGAGCGATGTCTTGTGGGCGCTCAGCACGCGCTTTGATGCCCCGCGTGACCTCCTGGTCGTCTCCGACACGCCTATCGACTATCTCGATTTCGCCTCCGCCAAGCCGGGGCTGGGTGGAAAGCTGGGCCTGGACGCCACAACCAAGCTGGGCGCAGAGACGGATCGGGAATGGGGCCGCCCGCTCACCATGAGTGCCGATGTGATGACGCGCGTCGATGACCTGGTCGGGCGCTTGGGACTGGGGGCAGGGCGGCCATGACCGAGATCGTCGTCGCCATCACGGGCGCCTCCGGGGCCGCCATCGGGATGCGTGTCTTCGAACGCCTGCGCGCCCGACCGGGCATCATGCCGCAACTGGTCATCTCGCCCTCTGCCCGCCGTACCATCGCCCACGAAGTTTCGCCCGAGGCCCTGGACCAGCTTCTGGCCACGGCAGGCGCGGTGCACGGCCACGACGATGTCGGCGCCACATTGGCCAGCGGATCGCACCCGACCGCAGGAATGATCGTGGCCCCATGCTCGATGCGGACGCTGGCCGCGATAGCCGCCGGCCTCGCCGACAATCTGATTGTGCGGGCGGCGGACGTCCACCTCAAGGAACGCCGCCGTTTGGTGCTGGTGGCGCGCGAGACGCCGCTTCACCTTGGCCACCTCCGCAATATGGTCGCCGTGACCGAAATGGGGGCCATCGTCATGCCGCCGGTACCAGCATTCTATCACCGGCCGGGGACGGTCGGCGAAATCGTCGATCACCTCGCGGGTCGTGCCATAGATCTGCTGTGTCTGCCAGGGCCGCAGGAGGCGGTCGCCTGGCAGGGAACAGGCGACTAGCGCCTATGCCGGGCTAGAGTGAACCGCGCGGTGCCAGCAGGTCCTTGCGCTTGCGCAGCAGCACCGGGCCGTATTCGACAGCATAGAGGACGAAGGCGAGTATCCATGCCGCGCCCGCCAGTTCGATGATCTCGGACCGGAGCTCCGGCACCGCGGCGGTCAGCGGCCGGATCGCACCGGCCACAAGCATGGCGCCATAGCTGACCGTGGTCACGCCGGAGGCACGCAACTCCAGGCCTGTGTGACCGCGCGTGGCTCTCGTCATCACCGCCAGGGTCATTGCCCCGATGCTGCCCACGGTCGCGACATGCAGCGCGGCTACCGGCTCGATGAGGCCAAAGGCCGCTGCCGCCAGGGTCGCAAAGCTGAGAACGACGAAGGCATAGGCCAGGTGGAGAATGAGGACCAGCCCCTCCGTCGTGGTCGCCCAGCCACGCCACCGGACCAGCCGGATGCCGTGGAGAATGGCGGCCGCAATGCATGCGAGGCCGGTGATCGGGTCGTCGGGACGCACTGTCCATGACACCAGGGCGACCAGGGCCACCAACAGCGCGACGGTGTCGAGCTGGCCATAGGGGGCCGGCATCCGCGTCGCGCCACGCTTCTTGAGCCAGTTGCTGGTGAAGCTCGGCAATATCCGGCCGCCAATGATCATGATCAGCATCAGGTAGGCGCCGATTGCGAGCCGGGAGGGCAGCGTCACATCGCCGAGCACGATATTGCCGTAGTGGAAAAAGAGATTGGCGGAAGCGAGCGCCAGCAGCGCTCCCAGTACCTTGAGGTCTTTCCACTTCCGCCCGGCGACGATTTCGCGGGCGCAGATCAGGAACAGGACCGGCAGAAAGGACGCATCGATCGCCACCGCGACGACCTCGCCCAGCGCGCTCGGCCACAGCAGGACCAGTCGTCCGGCCGTCCAGAGCGCGAACAGGCCCAGCAGCGGCCGTCCGGACACCGCCAGCCGCCCCGTCCAGTTCGGAATCGCGGTCAGCAGAAAACCCGCCAGCGCCGCCGAGGTATAGCCGAACAGCATCTCGTGGGCATGCCAGGCGGCGCCCGATCCGCCGCCCAGGCCCAGCCCGAGCAGCAGCTCAAGGATCCACAGGACCATGGCCAGCGCGCCCCAGATCGCGGCACCCAGAAAGAACGGCCGGAAGCCGTATGAGAGGATGACAGGGCCTGTCCTTGCGAGGCCCCTGGGGACGGGATCTCGGTTCAGTCTCTCCACCTGGGTCATTTCACACTCCTGAACGCCACGGTCCAGTTGATCGCCGCGATACGCGCTGGCGTCTTTGCGCTGGGTCAAGAACAGGGAGCGCCGCGGTTATTGACCCGCGTCAAAGATTGGGGGCGGCGAACCTGACAAACAGCAGGGCATGAACATTCAGGAGCTGAAAATGAACTGGAAAGCCGCCCTTGCCGCAACCGTGCTCACGACGCTGGTGGCCCAGCCGGCCTTCGCGCATGTGACACTCGAAGTGGCAGAGGCAGCGGCCGGCACGACCTACAAGGCAGTGCTCCGCATTCCCCATGGTTGCGCCGGTGAGGCAACCACCTCCATTCGCGTCAAGCTGCCCGAGGGCGTGTTCAACGCCAAGCCCATGCCCAAGCCCGACTGGGAGCTGACCACAAGGGAAGGGGCCTTCGGCAAGACCTATCTGTCGCATGGCACCGAAGTGACCTCCGGCGTGGTCGAGATCTCCTGGGCAGGCGGCCAGTTGCCGGACGCCTGGTACGACGAGTTCGTGTTTCGCATCGCCATCGATGCCGAGCTTGAGCACGGTGCGGTGCTGCATTTTCCCGTGCTGCAAATGTGCGGTTCGGCGGAACAGGCATGGATCGACACGAGCGGCGCCGAGGGGGCGGACATGCCGGCGCCATCCCTGACCATCATTGAGGGCGATCATTCGCACTGACTGGCGCAGGATCACGGCCATGCACGCGCACCATCGGCACATTGCCAGGCGACTTCCCTTCGCTCTCCTGATCTGGGCGGTGCTGGTGTCCGCCTGCATGGCACATGCCGGCCTGATGCGCTCCTCGCCGCCTGACGGCGCCATGCTGATGCAGCGGCCCTCGGGCATCGACCTGACGTTCAACGAACCCGTCGAGCTGCTCCAGGCAACCCTGCTCGCATCGGGGGGCAATGCGATGCCCCTCGATGGGCGGGGTGTTGATGGCCGTGTCGTCGTCGGTTTGCCCGATGATCTGAGCGATGGTGGCTATGCTCTGACCTGGCGGGTCGTGTCGGAGGACGGTCACCCCGTTTCAGGCACCATTGCCTTCACCATCGGCGCCCAATCTGCTCCGGCAACGACGCCGGTGGAAACCGGTGCCGTCGACGGCTCGATTGCCCTGGTCATCGCGCGCGCCGTCTTGTTCTGCGCCCTGTTCTTCGGCGTCGGCATTTCGGCATTCCGGGTGCTGGCCGGCGCCCTGCCGCCTTCGAGTACACGCCTGGCGGGAACATTGCTGGGCACCGGCGCGCTCGCTGCCATCGCCGTCGTCGGCCTTCAGGGGCTCGACATGCTTGGTCTTGGACTGGCGGGCCTGTTGCACCTGACTACCTGGTGCAGGGGCCTCCAGAGCAGCTACGCGACGACCAGCGCTCTCTGCCTGCTGTCCTTCGGTTTGACCGCGGCGGGTCTGCTCCGGGTCCCCGTTCCCGTCTTCACCACGGCCGCGCTGCTGGCCCCGGTCGTGGCCGGTGTGGCGATCAGCGCCAGCGGCCATGCGGGCGCCGCGGATCCGCAATGGCTGACACGGACGGCCCTCGTCATCCACATTGCCGCCATCGCCGCCTGGGTCGGCGCGCTGCAGCCGCTCTTCGCGCTTCTGGCGGTGAATGATGACGCCGCGCGCGCCTCGCTGGTGCGGTTTTCGCGGGTTGTCCCCGTGCCGGTGGCGTTGCTGTTCGTCTCGGGCATAGCTCTGGCTACCGTGCAGTTGGGGCCGCCCGGCGCACAGTGGCTATCCGCCTATGGCATTGTTCTGGCAGCCAAGCTCTCGCTCGTCGGCTTGGTGATGGGCATTGCATGCTACAACCGCTGGATGCTGACGGCGCCAGCCGCGCGCGGCGAGGTCCGGGCTGTCAGGCACCTGCGGCGCGCCATCGTCGTTGAGACCATGCTGATCGTGCTTGTCCTGGTCCTGACCTCGACCTGGCGGTTCACCACGCCGCCAAGGGCGATCGACACCGCTGGTGTGGCGCAGCTCTCGGCCAGCACGGAGACATTCCATGCCGTGATGGAGACCACCGAAACCAGGGATGGCGTTGCCTTCGACGTGCGGCTGACCGACTGCATGGGGCAACCTCTGGCCCCCCGCTCGATCACGGCAATCTTCATTCCAGCGGGCGACGGCCCCGTGCCGCTGGAGGCGCCACTGCACCTTATGGGTGGACGCTGGTCGACCATGACCAAGCTGCCCATTGCCGGACTCATGACGCAATGGATGGTGGAGCTGAGGGTGCGTGTCGATGATTTCGATCAGGTGACGGTGTCGTTGCGCCCCGAGTGACGAGGCTTGACCTTACTGATCAGTGGCGGTCTCGCCATGCTGCCATTCGCCGCTCGCCTTGAGAGCCTCGACAACTTCCTTTGGCATGTAGTTCTCGTCGTGCTTGGCGAGCACATTGGTCGCTTCGAACGTGCCGTCTGGCAGCGTCCTGCCTTCGGCCACCACGCCTTGTCCCTCGCGGAACAGGTCAGGCAGCATGCCGGTATAGTGGGTGGCGACGTCGGCGACGCCATCGGTGATGGCAAACGAGCTGGACTCGCCCTCACGGATCCAGCTTCCCTCCTTGACCAGTCCGCCCAGGCGGATCGGTGTTCCGGGCTCGATGTGGCGTTCCTGCAGGTCGCTGGGCGAGTAGAAGAACACGATCTGATCCTGCAGGGCATAAAGTACCAGACCGGATGCCAATGCGAAAACGACGCCGAGCCCCGCAATGACTGCGAGGCGTCGGCGCTTTCGGGATGAGGTCTTGCGGCGTATGGCGGCAGAGGCGGTCATGATGCTCCGGTCGGCGCGGATATCAGCCGCGCAGGTATTCAAGCTCTTCGATATCCACCAGCTCGATCTGCTTCACATGCGGAATGCGGATCGTGCCGGCGCATTTCAGTTTGGTGAGGATGCGGCTGACCGTTTCGAACGACAGGCCCAGATAGTCGGCAATGTCGGAGCGCTGCATCGACAGATCGACATAGCGGTCCGAAGCCTGGCGGTCGGCGATGTCCAGAAGGAAGGCGGCGACCTTTTCGGTGCCATTCTGGCGACCCAGGACCATCAGATGTTCCTGCGCGCGGGTCAGGCCCTTCAGCGCCACCTGGAACATGGATTGGTTGAACATGTCGCCCTGGCTGGGACGCAGCACCCGGATGCCGGTGCTATCAACACTCTCGGCATAGAAATGCCGCTGCTGATCGGCCTCCAGGCCGAAGATCTCGCCGGCAAAATAGAAGGCGCTGATCTGACGGCGCCCATCGGCGGAGACGCGGCAGAGCCGAACCGTACCGAACTCCACCATGTAGAGCGGGCCCGACGCATCGCCCTGGCCATAGATCGTGGTCCCGGCCTCATAGAGCGTCACGGCGCTGGGCTGCGAAAAGGCAAGGATGCCGTCGTTGCTGCTGGTGCGGAATTTGGTTTGGATCAGCATGTCGATGCCTCGTTGTTCATGGACATCAAACTGCCAGTTGGCGTCGAATCGCGAAATTCCGGCGGGCCTCTTAGGGACTCTACTTAGCGTTGTGACGGGCTGTGGCGATGGCTGCGGCCACGGCCTGGATAACGGCCTCGCCCTTTAGCGGCATGGCGATCGCCTCGGTGACCGCCTCGTTTGCCATTCCTTCGTCGGTATAGGCGAGCAGGAGCACCGGCCGCCGTCCGGACAGGAGCGCGGGTGCACGGATCGCGGCCCCGGCCAGGACGTGTTCATCCAGAACCGTGCAGTCAAATGCATCGGGCACCACATCGACCGGCCAGGCCTGCTCGGCCGTCACCGCATATCCATAGGCCGCAAGGGCAAAGGTCAGGGATCGGCGCAGGTCATTGTCGGGCGCGACCAGCAGGATGCGGCCGGAGTCCATAGGGAACGTCTCCACGCGAGATTGCCAATCTCCCTCGCGAATTACGCTTCTATCGCTCCGGCAAAGGCGCCGAATTGAGCTAGATCAAGTTCGGGCGTCCGATTACTGGGCGGCCTTGCCGCTGACGCTGAGCACCATGCGCACCAGTTCGGACAGGCTGCCCGCATTCATCTTGCCCATCAGGCCCGCGCGGTAGACTTCCACCGTTCTCGGACTGAGCCCCAGCTCGTAGGCGATGACCTTGTTCGGCAGACCCTCGACCACACCCTTGAGCACCTGGGCCTCCCGTTCGCTGAGCGATGACAGGCGTGCCAGGATTTCCTTGGTGGCCGCATCGTCCCGCGTCGAGGTCTCGGCCTGCCTCACCGCCCGCTCGATTGCGGTGATCATCACCTCGTCGCTGAACGGCTTCTCGATGAAGTCCAGGGCGCCGTTCTTCATGGCCTCGACGGCCATCTGGACGTCGCCGTGTCCGGAAATGACGATGGCCGGAAGCATGGCGTCGCGCTCCCTCAGCCGACGCAGAAGCTCGACACCGTCCAGATCAGGCATGCGCAGATCGGTGATCAGGCAGCCATTGCGGATGCCCGGCGCCACGTCGAGGAATGCCGACGCCGATTCGTGGATCCGCGTGGCAAAGCCGCTGGTGCCCAGCAGGAAGGCGAGAGAATTCCGGACAGCTTCCTCGTCGTCCACAATATGGACCACAATATCAGGGCTGCTCATCCAGATCCTCCGTCACCAGGGGCAATGTGAAAACAAAACGGGCTCCGCCCGCTGCGCTGCGGTCCACCTGAAGGTCACCCCCGTGCGATTCGATGATGCGCTTGGATATCGACAGCCCGATACCCATGCCGCCAGGTTTACTGGTCACAAAGGGTTGGAACAACTGGGGTCTTATGTCCTCGGCTATGCCCGGGCCGGTATCGGACACCGCCAGGGATATCCTGTGATTATCGGTCCTTGAGACGCGGACCTCAAGCTCGCGAACAGGGCTGTCCCGCATCGCTTCCATGGCATTTCGGAGCAGGTTGATCAGCACCTGCTGGATCTGGACGCGGTCGGCGAGCACCAGGCCCACATCGTCTTCATAGATAAAGGTCGATTTGACGCCGCGCTCGCGGGACCCGACAAGGGCCAGGGCGCCGGCTTCCTCCACCAGTTTCTTGACGTCCTGGGGATGCTTTTCGGTGTCGCCGCGCGTCACGAATTCACGGAGGTGGCGGATGATGTCGCCGGCGCGCAGCGCCTGCCTTGCCGTTTCGTCCAACGCGTCCCGCATCTGGGCGGCATAGCGGTCCTCCAGCTTCAGCAGCAGTCTCTTGCAGCCCTGGACGTAATTGGCGATGGCCGACAGGGGCTGGTTGAGCTCATGGGCCAGCGTGCTCGCCATCTCGCCCAGCTCGTTGAGACGCGCCAGGCGGGCCAGCTCCGTCTGCGCGATCTGAAGTTGCGCAGCATGCTCCTCGCGCTCCGTCAGGTCCCGGATGAAGCCGGTGAAATAGCGCCGGTCGCCTGACTTCGTCTCGCCCACGGCCAGTTTCATGGGAAAGGTCGAGCCGTCCTTGCGCAGGCCCACCACCACCCGGTCGATCCCGATGATGCGCTTCTCCCCGGTGCCGAGATAGCGATGCAGGTAACCGTCATGCTGCTCCCGATAGGGCGACGGCATCAGCATGCTGATGTTCTTCCCCATCACCTCGCCCGGCTGGTAGCCAAACTGGCGGACCGCGGCGACGTTGAACGATTCGATCAGCCCGCGCGTATCGATGACGATCGTGGCGTCGGGCACGGTGTCCAGAATGGACTGGAGATGGGCTTGTTGCTGGAGAATGGTGCGGACGCTGTCCAGCGATCGCTGCCGTTCGCGCCGCCAGGCGCCGCCCAGCCAGGAGAACATCGCCCCGACCAGCAGCAGCAGGGCAACATTGGTGCCGGCCGCCATTGCGGACTGGTTCTGGTGGGCAAAGAACCACGACAGCGGCAGGGACGCCACGGTGGCGACAAGGCCGGGAGCCGTTCCGCCGAGCACCACCGCCGCCAGTATGGCGGGCATGAACAGCAGGCCGGCGGCGGAGGCGCCCAGAAGATCGTTGAGCAGCAGCCTGAGGGCGAATCCGGCAGCCAAGGCGCAAGCGGCCACCCCCAGCGCGATCCATTGGTAACGATAGGGCAGCTTCATGAACGGGCGCTTCCGCATGGCGAATTCGAGACGAAGCGGATAGTATTCGAGGCGAACAGATTTGGCGACGCCGGCTTGGCCGGACGAACACCCGGAGTGCCAATGAGCAGTGGCGTCGATCGGAACACGATCCGGTCCTTCGAAATATTCTCCACCCTGTCGGACACGCAGTTTGACGACGTGCTCTCCGCCTCGTCGCACCGGCAGGTGGCGGCCGGTGAGACGGTGTTCGAGCAAGGCGAGGACGCGCTGTCGTTCTTCGTGCTTGTGTCCGGGCGGCTGAGGGTGACCCAGGTTACCGCCGAGGGCCAGCAGGTCATCGTGCGCATCGTGACGCCCGGCGATCTGTTCGGGATAGCCAAGGCTCTGCAGCGTACCGACTATCCCGGCACCGCCACGGCGTTGTCGGAGAGCGTGGTTCTGTCCTGGCCGACCGCGCGATGGTCATCCTTCATGGCGGCCTATCCCTCAATGGCGGTGGAGGCCATGCAGACGATGGGCGATCGGCTGCAGGAGGCGCATTCGAGACTGCGCGAAATGGCGACCGAGGAAGTAGAGCGGCGCGTGGCCCACACCGTTCTCAGGCTGGGCAATCAATCCGGCCGCAAGGAGGCCGCTGGCGTGCGTATCGACTTCCCCGTGAGCAAGCAGGATATCGCCGAGTTGTCGGGAACGACCCTGCACACGGTCTCGCGGATATTGAGCGCATGGGAGGCGGCCGGGCTGGTGGAAGGGGGCCGGCAGAAACTGCTGCTGAAGAACCCCCACCGCATCCTGCTCATCGGCGACGGCCTGGCCCCTGGCTTGCTTTGATCCTGGTTTCGACCTCCACTGCGAAGGCCGCCGCATCGAGCCGATGTTCGCCGGCGGCGTCCGTCAGGGTGTGAAACGGACCGATCGGACAGCCCACGCAATGCATGCGGCGCGCGATGAATGCCGACGCCGTTTCCGGCCATCGATCCATGATCTCCTTGACGCTCAAATCGTCCAGTGCTGCAGGTTGGTGGCGCATCTTCATCTCCTCCCCGTGGGCAAGATGAAGCGCCGATCCTCGATCGTCTTTGTCAGAGGGCAAACAAGGGCCCAGTCCGGGCGTCAGGCCGAGATGCAGAGGGGGCTGCCCGGAACGGTGAACAGCAGAGCGATGGCGCCGGCGCCGACCATCAAAGCGCCTGCGACCTTGCGCCCGGGCCGCCGCGCCATCGAGCGAGCGCCCACCAGGGCGAGCGTTGAGAGCACCACGGCGGGCACGGTCCCCAGACCGAAAGCGAGCATGAGCAGCATGCCGTCGGCGGCGTTTCCGGTGAGCAGCGAGTTGAAGAGAGCCGTGTAGACCATCGCGCATGGCGTAATGCCCCAGACAATGCCGGCCAGCAGGGCAATCTCGGGGCCACCACCGGACAGCTTGCCTCGCACCCCGGCAAGGCCGCGCGCGACCGGGGCTGCAAGATGGTCGGCCATGGCCAGCGAGGGAATGACGCCGGCCGTCGCCAGCCCGAGCCAGACGATTGCGCCACCGGCCGCCCACTGAAAGCCCAGATGCACCGCCGTGGTATCGAACCCGGCCTGCAGGCCGGCCCCGAATGTGCCGAATGCCAGGCCAAGACCGAGATAGGACATGACCCTGCCCAGCTGCATGGCGGCCAGCCGACCCAGCAGCGTCGCCCGGGACCGGTCGGGCCCGCCCAGCAGCAGCAGCGAACATCCCAATGGTCCGCACATGCCCGCGCAATGCAGGCTCGAGCCCAGTCCCAGAAGCAGGCCCCAAACGAGTGGCGATGGGATCATGGCGGCGAGGAGACCAGCGCAGCCAGGATCTCGCGCTCGAGCGCAATGCGGCGTCGGCGGGATTCGAAGAATCCGCGCAGCATGTAGCCGATCGCGTCGGCCGACACGGTGCGGCGGCCGTTCCCCAGCTCCCTCAGGGTCTCCTGCAGCTCTTCGGCATAGCAGAGGTCTTCGGCATTCTCGCGCAGCAGCCGGTCGATTGTGGCGGTGAGGTCGAGGACGCGGGCCGGACCGCGCCGGGCCAGATCGTCGGTCAGCGCTTCCTGCTCCACCTGGACGACCTTGGTCATCACCCGGTGAATGCTGCCCGCTGCCGCCTTGCACAAAGCCGGATCGATATTGTCGGGCAAGGCATCGGCGATCAGCTCGAGCGTCTTGCACAAGCCGATCTGTTCCCGGTGGCCGACGACGATCTCGCGGAGGGCAGAGCCGTTCAGAGAGTCCAGCATTTTCGCGTCTCCTCCCATCAGGGGCAACGGGCCCAGACTTATTCGCGTCTGAGCGCTTCACATTGACAAAAGTCAAAGTGGTCCCCGCCGACAGACGCTATTGCCGAAATGCCGGCCTGCCCAACGCGTCGGTCAAACTTGAAGGGGGCATCGTGAGATATACGGGTTGGATCATTGGGTTGGCCGCGGGCACGCTCGTGGCAGTGGCTCTTTCCGGGCTGGCGGTTGACGATCCCTTCCGCGTCCATATGGGCGTCCTCAGCCTGGTTCTGGGCCTGGCGACAATTGTCGCCATGCGGCTGCCACAACCGGCGGTCGCCGAGCCCGTCTCGAGCTATATGGATGGTCCGGTTCGGCTGGGGAGCATTCTCACCGTGTTCTGGGGCGTGGTCGGCTTCCTGGTCGGCGTGGTGATCGCCACCCAACTCGCTTTCCCGGAACTCAATTTCGGGCCCTGGTTCAACTTCGGGCGCATGCGGCCGCTGCATACGAGCGCGGTGGTCTTCGCCTTTGGCGGCACCGCCTTGATGACCACGAGCTTCTATGTCGTGCAGCGCACCACGCGTGCCCGCCTTTTCGGCGGGGACCTGGCCTGGTTCGTCTTCTGGGGCTACCAGCTCTTCATCCTGATGGCGGCCACCGGCTATCTCCTGGGCATCACCCAGAGCCGCGAATATGCCGAGCCGGAATGGTATGTCGACATCTGGCTGACCGTCGTGTGGGTCGCCTACCTGGTTGTGTTCCTTGGCACCCTCCTCAGACGCAAGGAGCCCCACATCTATGTGGCGAACTGGTTCTACCTGGCCTTCATCGTCACCGTTGCGCTGCTGCACGTCGTCAACAATCTGGCCGTGCCCGTCTCCCCGTTCGGCGCGCGCAGCTATTCCCTGTTCTCGGGTGTCCAGGATGCGCTGACGCAGTGGTGGTACGGCCACAATGCCGTCGGCTTCTTCCTGACGGCAGGTTTCCTGGGCATGATGTACTATTATCTGCCCAAGCAGGCCGAGCGGCCGGTCTATTCATACCGCCTCTCGATCATCCACTTCTGGGCCCTCATCTTCCTCTATATCTGGGCCGGCCCGCATCACCTGCACTACACCGCTCTGCCCGATTGGGCGCAGACGCTGGGCATGGTGTTCTCGGTGGTGCTGTGGATGCCCAGCTGGGGCGGCATGATCAACGGCCTGCTCACCCTTCGCGGCGCCTGGGACAAGATGCGCACCGACCCCATCATTCGCATGATGGTCATCGCCATCGCCTTCTATGGAATGTCGACCTTCGAAGGTCCCGTCATGTCCATCAAGTCGGTGAACGGGCTCAGCCACTACACCGACTGGACAATCGGCCACGTCCATTCCGGCGCCCTCGGCTGGGTCGGCATGATCAGCTTTGGCGCGGTCTACTTCATGGTTCCCAAGCTGTGGGGGCGTGAACGCCTCTACTCGCTCCGCATGGTCAACTGGCACTTCTGGCTGGCGACCCTCGGCATCGTGGTCTACGCCGCCGTGATGTGGGTTTCCGGCGTGATGCAGGGGCTCATGTGGCGCGAATACGATAGCGAAGGCTTCCTGGTCTATTCCTTCGCAGAGACCGTAGCGGCGCTTCATCCCTACTACATCATGCGTGCTCTCGGCGGGCTTCTATACCTGATCGGTGCCCTGATCATGGCGTTCAACATCGCCATGACGATCGCCGGCAAGGTTCGCACCGAAGCGCCAATGCCCGTCTCTCCCCAGCTTCAACCCGCCGAGTAAGGAGCCCTCACCTTGTCCATTCTCGACAAACACGGCGTCATCGAGCGAAACGCTTCCCTTCTGCTGGTGGGCTCGCTGGTGGTGGTCTGCATCGGTGGCATCGTCGAAATCACGCCCCTGTTCTACTTCCAGAACACCATCGAAAAGGTGGAGGGCATGCGCCCCTACTCGCCGCTGGAGCTGGCCGGTCGCGACATCTATGTCCGGGAAGGCTGCTACGTCTGCCACAGCCAGATGATCCGGCCCTTCCGCGACGAAGTGGAGCGCTACGGCCATTATTCGCTGGCCGCCGAGTCCATGTACGACCACCCGTTCCAATGGGGTTCCAAGCGCACCGGGCCTGACCTGGCCCGCGTCGGTGGTCGGTATTCCAACGAGTGGCAGGTTCAGCATCTCATGGACCCAAGGTCCGTGGTGCCCGAGTCGATCATGCCGAGCTATTCGTTCCTGGCCAATGCCACGCTGGACTATGACACGATCGGCGGGATGCTGCAGGCCAATGCCACGGTTGGTGTGCCCTACACACCCGAGATGATTGACGCTGCGGCGGCCGACCTGATCGCACAGGCGACGCCGGACGCCGACACCAGCGATGTCCTGGAGCACTACCCCAAGGCGGTCATCGGCGATTTCGACGGGAACCGCATGCGCATCACGGAAATGGACGCCCTTGTGGCGTATCTCCAGATGCTCGGCACCCTGGTGGATTTCGACACCTACGACCCTGCGGCGAACGCGCGGTAGGAGGGGGCACCATGCATTACGACACCCTCCGCCACTTCGCCGACTCCTGGGGTCTGGTCTACCTGTTCGCGGTCTTTCTGGCCGTTGGCGCCTTCATGCTGCGACCGGGCGCCGGGGCCCGGGCGCAGGACGCGGCACTCATTCCTCTCAAGAACGACGAAGGGAACGCACCACGATGAGCGGGCACGACAATACCGGCGGCAAGCAGGACAAGGATGTCGATCACCTCAGTGGCGTGGAAACCACCGGCCACGAGTGGGACGGCATCAAGGAGCTGAACAACCCGCTGCCGCGATGGTGGCTGTGGACGTTCTATGCCTGCATCGTCTGGGCCATCGGCTACACCGTCATGTATCCGGCCTGGCCGCTCGTTTCATCCGCGACTTCGGGCCTGCTCGGCTATTCCAGCCGCGCCGAGCTCGAGCAGACAATGGCGGCTGTGGACGAGGCCAACGGCGCAATCGTGGCGCGCATCGCGGAGGCGCCGCTCGGGGATATTCTGATCGATCCGGAACTGGCACGTTTTGCCACCTCCGCCGGAGCATCCGCGTTCGGGGTCAACTGTTCGCAGTGCCACGGAACGGGCGCCGCAGGCGGTCCCGGCTATCCCAACCTCAATGACGACGCCTGGATCTGGGGCGGCACGGTCGACGAAATCTACTCGACCATCGCCCATGGCGTCAGGTCGCCCACCGATCCGGACACCCGCTACAACCTCATGCCCAATTTCGGCGTGGACGGCATGCTCGACAGCGGCGCGATCAACCAGATCGCCACCTACGTCGCCAGCCTGTCCGGTGTCGATGGCGCGGCGGCCACGCCGGAGGGCGAGCAACTGTTCGCAGACAACTGCGCCGGATGCCACGGCGATCGTGGCATCGGCATGCCCGATGTCGGCGGCCCCGACCTGACGGACAAGATCTGGCTCTATGACGGCTCACTCCAGGCCATCACGGCCCAGATCGACCGCCCGCGGCACGGCATGATGCAGGCCTGGTCCGAGAAGCTCGACGACGCCACCATCAAGGAACTGGCAATCTATGTGCACGGTCTTGGCGGCGGCCAATAGCGATACCCGGGATCGGCATGCAAAAGCGATCCGGGATCGAGAGGGGGGCGTCGTGGCGCTCCCTTTTTCCGTTGGTTTTGACGCAGATCAAGGGGCGAGGGTGTCGGCGGGTATCAAACTGCGCTCGAAAGACGGGCACCCATGATCATCATCGACAATACGAGACTCCCTGAATCCCATGACGACGTGGAGGCGGTCAACTCGTCCTCGCGGCGGCAGCCCCTCTATGCGGCCCGTCGCAAGATATTTCCCAAGCGCGTGCAAGGTCGGTTTCGAACCTTCAAGTGGATCGTCATGGCCCTCACCCTGTCGATCTATTACCTGACGCCCTGGCTCCGCTGGGACCGCGGTCCCTATGCCCCCGATCAGGCCGTGCTGCTCGACCTCAACAACCGGCGCTTCTACTTCCTGTTCATCGAGATCTGGCCGCACGAATTCTACTATGTCGCCGGCCTGCTGGTGATGGCCGGGGTGGGCCTGTTCCTCATCACCTCCACCGTCGGCCGGGCCTGGTGCGGCTATGCCTGTCCGCAGACGGTCTGGGTGGACCTTTTCATCGGGGTGGAGCAGTTCGTCGAGGGCGACCGCAATGCGCGCATCAAGCTCGACGCTGCGCCCTGGTCAGCGGAAAAGGTGGCAAAGCGCGTCCTCAAGCACGGCATATGGCTGCTGATCGGTGTGGCCACCGGAGGCGCCTGGATATTCTACTTCGCCGACGCGCCAACGCTGGCAGGGGACATCTTCAGTTTCCGCGCACCGGCCGTTGCCTATTTCACCATCGCGATCCTGACAGCCACGACCTACACCTTCGGCGGCCTGATGCGCGAGCAGGTCTGCACCTATATGTGCCCCTGGCCCCGCATTCAGGGCGCGATGCTCGACGAGCATTCCCTGACAGTCACCTACAACGACTGGCGCGGCGAGCCCCGCGGCAAGCCCGCAAAGCGAGAGGCTTCGGGCGGAAAGCCGGTCGGGGATTGCGTGGATTGCAAGGCCTGTGTCGTCGTATGCCCGATGGGCATAGACATTCGCGATGGCCAGCAGCTCGAATGCATCACCTGTGCACTGTGCATCGACGCCTGCGACGCGGTCATGGACAAGCTGGGCCGCGAGCGTGGCCTGATCTCCTACGCGACCCTGAACGACTACAGCACCAACATGCAGATCGGCCGGGGCACCGATGATATCATCCGTCCCGAGCGGGTCCGCGATGCCGTGGGTCGCTTTGTCGATGGCGTCAGGCACACCAACTGGCGCTCGGTTCTGCGTCCGAGAACGCTCGTCTATTTCCTGGGTTGGTCGGCCATCGGCATGGCCATGCTGGTGGCCCTGTCCTTGCGCCCGTCGATCGGGCTCAACGTGCTGCACGACCGCAATCCGCTTTTCGTCATGCTGGCCGACGGCTCGATCCAGAATGGCTACGACATCAAGATACTGAACATGACGCAGCAGCCGCGCGAGCTGGTGCTGTCGATCGAGGGTCTGGAGGGCGCGACGCTGGCCGGACCCGGACTGTCCGACGGCGGGGCGAGCGAGCTGCATGTGAGCGTTGAACCTGACCTGGTTCTGCCGCTCCGCCTCTATGTGCGTTCGCCCGACCAGAACCTTCCGTCCCAGTCGGATTTCACCATGGTCGTCACCAGTCAGGACGGCGCCATGAGCGCGTCCACGGCCGTCCGCTTCGAGGGCCCGGAACAGGAGGAATGACCATGGCCAGAACCAGGGAGTTCACTGGCGGGCATATGCTGCTGATCACGATAGCCTTCTTCACCGTGGTCATCGGGGTCAACGTGGCGATGGCGGTCTCGGCGTCCCGCACCTGGACTGGCCTGGTGGTGGCCAACAGCTATGTCGCCAGCCAGGAGTTTCAGGTGAAGTCGGACGCCGCCCACCGCCAGAACGCGGCAGGCTGGACGATGGACATCACCTACCGGGATGGCCGGTTGATCGTTCAGATTGCCGCCGATGGGCGCGAACTTGAACTGGCGCAGGTCGAGGCCTTCGTGCGCCGGCCGGTCGGCGGCAACGACGACGCCACGGTGCCGCTGTCGCTTGGCCCGGGCGGTTATGAAGGCGCCATCGATCTCGCGCCTGGGGTCTGGGACGTCACCGTCACCACGGCTCCGACCGCCCTGGGCGCGATTGAGCGCGAGACCCGGATAACGGTGAGGTGAGCAGGGTGAGCGCCGGGCCCGAGCTACTGGAGTTCATCGAGCCTGGCCCTGACGGCGCCAGCCGGCTCAACCTGTCGGTTCCGGACGCCTATTGCGCCACCTGCATCCAGACGATCGAGGGGGCGCTGGCCGGGCTCCCGGGGGTCAGAACCGCACGGGTCAACCTCGATCGCCGGCGGGTCCAGATCGACTTCGACCCGGCCACGGATCCGGGGCGGTTCGAAGACGCCGTGAACCGGAGCGGCTACCGTAACCATCCGATCGATCCCCTCGAGCTGGACGGCAAGGATCCTGCCCTCCGCGAGCTGGTATCGGCCCTGGTCGTCGCCGGCTTTGCCTCCGCCCATACCATGTTCTTCTCCGAGGCCGTGTGGTCTGGGGTCCAGGGCGATTCCCGCACCCTGTTCTACTGGCTGTCGGCCCTGGTTGCCGTGCCGGCGGTGGCATTTGCCGGCCGCCCCTTCTTTCGCTCCGCGCGCGCCGCCCTGCGCGTTGGCAAGACGAATATGGACGTGCCCATTGCCATCGCCCTGATAGCCACCACGGCGATCAGCCTGCTTGAAACCCGGCTGGCCGGGCAGCATGCCTATTTCGATGCCTCCACCATGCTGCTGTTTTTCCTGCTGATCGGCCGCACCCTCGATCATGTGATGCGTGGCCAGGCGCGGCAGGCGGTCTCCAGCCTGACCCGC
Source organism: uncultured Devosia sp. (assembly GCA_965650055.1). Classification (GTDB taxonomy): domain Bacteria; phylum Pseudomonadota; class Alphaproteobacteria; order Rhizobiales; family Devosiaceae; genus Devosia. The sequence goes on along the minus strand of CBFGMY010000010.1, from coordinate 4,820 downwards.
CTGGCGCCGCGCGGCGCCCAGCAGGTCCTTGAGGACGGCTCCACCGCCTTTGTCAGGTCTGCCGATATCGTCCCGGGCATGCGGCTGCTGCTGCGGGCCGGCGACCGTGTTGCCGTCGATTGTGACGTTGTGGGAGAAGGAGGGGCAGTCGACATGTCCCTCGTGAACGGGGAAGCGATGCCGCTGGCGGTCGGACCGGGCGAAACCGCGCCGGCCGGAGCGCTGGTCGTCGACCGCCCCATCGCTGCGATTGCTGCAAGACCGGCCGTCGAATCCTTCATCGCCCGCACCGCCTCCCTGATGGAGGCAGCCGAAACCACCCGTACGCGATATCGCCGCGTCGCCGACCGGGCGGCGGATCTCTATGCGCCGCTGGTTCACCTGGCGGCCCTTCTGACCTTCGTGTTCTGGCTGGGCAAGGGCGCTGGCTGGCACACCGCCCTGATCAATGCCGTGGCGGTGCTGATCGTCACCTGTCCCTGCGCATTGGCCCTGGCCGTGCCCATCGCCCATGTCGTGGCGGCCGGCCGGCTGTTTGCGCAGGGCGTGCTGATGAAAGACGGCGCGGCGCTGGAACGCCTGGCCACCGTGCGGCACATTGCCTTCGACAAGACCGGCACCCTGACATCGGGTCGGCCGGTCTATGTGGGCAAGATCTTTGGCAGCGACGAGAGCCTGTCCGTTGCCCGCGCCATCGCAGCGGCAAGCAATCACCCACTGTCGGTCGCGCTGGCGTCAGCCAGCCACGGGCCCGTCCCCGCCGATTGCCGGGAGGTGCCCGGTGGCGGCGTCGAAGCCAGGATCGATGGCCGGACCTGGCGCCTGGGCAGCGCCAGCTTCTGCGGCGCGGCAGATGATGGCGAAGGCGATCGCAGCCGCGTCTGGCTGGCGCGCGACGACGCGATAGTCGCCTGCTTCGAATTCGAGGACCCGTTGCGCGCCGATGCCGCCGCGACGCTGCGCGCGCTGCAAAAAGCAGGCCTGGGCACCAGCATTATTTCGGGGGACCGCGGCGCCAGCGTGCGGCGCGTTGCATCAATGCTGGGGATTTCGGATGCATCGCATGGCCTGAGCCCTCAGTCCAAGCTGGACGCCATAGACGCCTTGCGGCGGGCGGGACCGGTTGCCATGGTCGGCGACGGCATCAACGACGCGGTCGCGCTGCGCGGCGCCGACGTCTCGTTCGCTCCCGCCACAGCGGCGGATGTGGGGCGTGCCGCGGCCGATTTCGTGCTGACGAACGACCGACTGGCGGGGGTACCCTTTGCCCTATGGCTGTCGCGAAAGACCGACGCCGTGGTTCGACAAAACCTTGCAATATCCATCGCCTACAACCTGGTGGTTCTGCCGCTGGCCGCTGCCGGTCTGGTGACGCCATTGGTCGCTGCCGTGGCGATGTCCTCGTCTTCGATGATCGTGGTCCTCAATGCGTTGCGCCTTCGCTTCGCGACCCCAGCCAGGATGGCATGAAATGAGTGGTCTGGTCGTTCTCGTGGTCTCGGCGATGGGTCTTGGCGCCCTGGCGCTTGCCGGCTTCTTCTGGGCCCTCCGTACCGGCCAGTACGAAGACATCGAAGGATCGGCGCAGCGCATCTTGCTCGATGACGATATGCCCTGACCGGAGCCGTAATTGACCGGGATCAAAGTGCCCGGGGTCGATCCCGGCTAGATGGGCATGATCTGATCCGGGGCCTCCGATGACCGAAGAACTGGCGACCAAGCTCTCCCAACCCGTCCCGCGCTACACCAGCTATCCGACCGCGCCGCATTTCCATGCGGGGATAGATCAGGGCCAGTATGAAGCCTGGCTCCAGGCCCTGCCGCCGGCAGCCCACGTCTCGCTATACCTGCATCTGCCCTTTTGCGATCGCCTGTGCTGGTTCTGCGGCTGCCACACCAAGCAGATCAATCGGTACACGCCCATCACCGCGTATCTGGAAGCCCTCGGGGCCGAAATCGGGCGGATCGGCCCCCTTGTCGGCAGTCGGCCGGTTACCGCCGTGCACTGGGGCGGTGGATCGCCGTCCTTGCTCGAACCTGAAGACATTGCCGCGACGTCCCGGCTGCTGCGAGAGGCGTTCGATTTCGCCGCAGAGGTGGAGTTCAGCGTCGAGCTGGATCCCAACGACATGGCGCCGGAGAAATACGGCGCGTGGGCAGATGCGGGCCTCACACGCGCCAGCATTGGCGTGCAGGATTTCAACCCGCAGGTCCAGGCAGCCATCAATCGCATCCAAACCTACGAACAGACCCGTCATGTCGTTGAATCGGTCCGGGCGGTTGGTGTGCGCTCGCTCAACATCGACATGCTCTATGGCCTGCCGCACCAGACCGTTGCCGGCGCTGCCGAAACGGCCCGGCAGGTGGCTTCGTTGCGCCCGGAGCGGGTTGCCCTGTTCGGCTATGCCCACGTCCCCTGGATGAAGAAGCACCAGGCGATGATCGATGAACAGGCCTTGCCCAACGCCACCGAGCGCTACCTGCAGAGCCAGGCCGCGGCGGCCGAGCTCGTCGCCAGCGGCTATGAGCGCATAGGCTTCGACCATTTCGCACTGGCCCATGACCGCCTCGCCGTCGCCAGCCAGACCGGCCGGCTGCGGCGGAACTTCCAGGGCTATACCGCCGACCAGCATGACGCCCTGATCGGGCTTGGCGCCTCGGCGATCGGCCGCCTGCCGCAAGGCTATGTACAGAATGTGGTTTCGACCCACGAATACCAGCGCCGGGCGATGGCCGGTGCCGGCGCCGTCGAGCGGGGCGTTGCCTTGACGCGGGACGACCATGTCCGGGGCCACGCCATCGAACGCCTGCTCTGCGACTTCGGCCTGGACTTCGCGGCACTGCGCGCCAGCTTTGGCGCCGACGCCAGTCCGGTGGTGGAGGATGCTGTCGCGATAGCGATGACGGACGAGCACGGTCTCGTGCGGCTGCTGCCGGGGCGTCTCGAAGTCACCGAGCGCGGCAAGCCCTTCGTGCGCTCGATCGCGGCAGGCCTGGACGCCTATCTGCAGGTGGGAAGCGCGCGGTATTCCAAGGCCGTCTAGCCAGCCCGCTGGCGCAGCCGCTCGGTATCGGGGATGGTCACGTGGCGCTTGTTGCGGATCACCACGATTTCCATCCGCCGCAATTCGGTGAGCTGTCGCGACACGGTTTCGATCGACAGACCGAGAAAGTCCGCCATGTCGCTCCGCGTCAGGGGCAGGTCGTACTCGATCTCGGTGGCGGCATGGCCGAGGCCGGGGCGAACATGCACGGCGATGAGGTAAAGGAAGCTCGCGACGCGCTCCGCGGCGGACTTGCGGCCCAGGGTAACCATCCACTCCCGTGCCTCGTCCAGCTCCCGCAGGGTCTCCCGCATGAGCCTTTGCTCGAGCGTCCGGTTGTCCTCCAGCATCGCCTCGAGGATCGAACGGGGAATCTGGCAGAGCTCGACTTCCGACGCCGTCTCGGCCGACAGTGTATTGGAGGTGGCGTGCACCCGCCCGATGAAGTCATTGGCGAACTTGAGACCGACCACCTGCTGGCGGCCGTCTTCGAGCACCTTCATCAGCTTGATCACGCCGCTCACGATGTTGGCGTAACTGGTGATGTCGGTCTCGTCGCCGAACAGCTCGGAACCGACTTCGTGGCGGCTTAAGCGCGTGTGGCGGGCCAGCGCGTGCAACTGCGCGACATCCAGCACGCCGCAGATGCCACTATGCCGGACATTGCAGCGCTGGCACGCGCGAGGCTCTTCCTCAGGCAGATGGATGCTCGACATCGGTGCTTCTTGGTTGGGCGACAAGTCACGCCTTGGCGCGGGACCATCCTAAGGACATTGGCGGGACGAAAATTGACATTTGTCGTCCCCAAGCTGCTTCGTTCCATGCCCTACCAGATAGCTGCCGGACCGGTACTGCGGCACCGCGGCACGGGCCGCCCGCCCAGTTCAGACCAGCGATGCAGCAAGAGCATACTCGGAGATGCCTGAAACTAAACCAATGATAGTGAACGATAAATTTCCTTGCGCGCGAGATGGCGGCAGATTGAAGCCGGAGACGGATTTGATCTGGCGCAAGGAATGTCGGTTCGTCCGAGGCCAATCTGTCGCCGTAGCCAAGGAGTTGGAAATGGCAATGACAGCAACAGGCGTGTTTGCAGCGGCCAGCAGGCCCGGCAGAGCACGCATCGATGACAACATCGCCGAGCGGGTGACCCAGGCGCTTTGGGCCAATCCATTCCTCGATCCGTCCAATATTGCGGTGGCCGTCGAGGCAAGCCGCGTCGTGCTGAGAGGCGTTGTCGATACCGACGAGGAAATCGACCTTGCCACCGCGATCCTGCAAGACCTCTACTGCTGCGACGACGTCGTGAACGATCTGAGGATCGCCCGGGGTTTGGATGTCGTGCTGCCCGCGGCCGCCTGAAACGGCGATGGGCGGGCCGGGAGTGCCCCGCGGACCGATCCGCGGGCCACTCCGGCACACTGTCGCGTCAGAAGAAGCCGAGCTTGTTTGGCGAGTACGAGACCAGCATGTTCTTGGTCTGCTGGTAGTGGTCGAGCATCATGCGATGGTTCTCGCGCCCGATGCCGCTCTGCTTGTAGCCACCAAAGGCGGCATGCGCCGGATAGGCGTGATAGCAGTTCGTCCATACTCGCCCGGCCTGAATGCCGCGCCCGAACCGATAGGCGCGGTTTGCGTCTCGCGTCCAAACGCCGGCCCCCAGGCCATAGAGCGTGTCATTGGCGATCTCGAGCGCTTCGGCATCATCCTTGAAGGTCGTGACCGACACGACCGGCCCGAAGATCTCCTCCTGGAAGATGCGCATCTTGTTGTGGC
>CBFGMY010000009.1:0-39741 GCA_965650055.1 uncultured Devosia sp. | reverse complement strand
ACCCCAGCGCCGCCTGGGCCAGGCTGGTCTTCCCCAATGACAGTGAAGAAGAGGCCGTGACCAAGCTGGCCGACGCCATCTTCAAGGCGTCGCGCGTCGACCAGGACGATCCGATCGCCGCCTGGAAAGACCACAATGCCAACCTCAAGAAGCGCTGGACCTGGCTCAACGGCAAGGCCTTCTCGGCGCTCAAATATACCGGCCCGGGCACCGATCTCACCGTCGGCCTCGCCGATGGTCATCGCTGGAAGGGCGGCGCGTCGGAAGCCAAGAATGGCATTACCTGCAACCCCAACATCCCGACCGAAGAGGTTTTCACCACCCCGCACAAGCTGCGGGTGGAAGGCTATGTGGCCGGCACCAAGCCGCTCAGCCACAATGGCGCGCTGATCGAGGACATGCAGGCCCGCTTCGAGGGCGGGCGCCTCGTCGAATTCAAGGCGAGCAAGAACCAGGACCTGTTCAACAAGGTGCTCGACACCGACGAGGGCGGCCGGCGCCTGGGCGAAGTGGCGCTGGTGCCGCATTCCTCGCCCATCTCGGCCTCGGGCATCCTGTTCTTCAACACGCTCTACGACGAAAACGCCTCCTGCCACATCGCGCAGGGCCAGTGCTATTCGGATTGCTTCATCGACGGCAAGGACCTGAGCCAGGAGCAGATTTCCGCCCAGGGCGGTAACACCTCCAACATCCACATCGACTGGATGATAGGCAGCGACAAGATCGACATCGACGGCGTCCATGCCGATGGCAGCACCGAGCCGGTGATGCGCGGCGGCGAGTGGGCCAACTGAGCACCATGAGCGAGACCATTGCCGCTTTCGCCGCCCGGCTGATCGCCGCCCATGATGGCGGGCCGCTGATCGACACCGTGCCCGATCATCTGGTTCCGGCCGACGCGGCCGGGGCCTATGCCATGCAGGACCAGATCATCGGCCAGATCGGCGCGGTTGGCGGCTGGAAGGTGCTGGCCGGCGCGAGCGAGCTGACCTGCTCGCCCATTCCAGCCAATCGCTATTTCGCCGATGGCGCCAGCGTCAGCTCGAGCCAGCATCGCTTCGTGCTGGCCGAGGTCGAAATCGCGGTCAAGCTCGGCGCCGACCTCGGCGCCAATGCCGATGCGGCAGCAGTGGAAGCGGCTATCGCCTCGCTGCATCCGGTGCTTGAAATGGTCGGCAGCCCGTTCGTCGATCGCGACGCCGTCGCGGCCAATGCCAAGATGGGCGACCTGCAGAGCAATGGCTGTGTCGTCGTCGGCCCAGCGCTCGACCCGGCCATCAGGAACGAGTTGTCGACCCTGCCGGTGCGATTGCTGCTCGATGGGACAGAGGCCAAGTCGGCGGCCACGGGGGCGAGCTGGGGCGCGACGGTGGAGGCATTGCGCTGGCTCGCCAGCCATGCCGCTGCCCGAGACCTGCCGCTCAGGGCCGGCCAGGTCATCATATCGGGGGCCCGCGCACTCGCCCCGCACGCGCCGGCCACGCTGGTCGTCGGCGATCTGGGAAAATGGGGTAAGGTCAGCGCCAGCATGACCTATTGATTGGCCCGAGGGCCGGGGGAGACGACTATGAAACGCGCGTTTTGTATGGTGGGCATCCTGGCCCTTGTCCTGGTCCAGCCCGCTTTGGCGCAGACCGTGCTGGAGACCGATTTCACCATTTCAGTGCCCAATGGGTCGGGCGACCCGGTGGTGGAAAGCACCACGCTGGTGCCCCTGCTCGAAGGCACCTGCTACGACTGGCATCTGCGCCTGGGCAAGGTGAAGGGCGAGGTCGAGATCACCGAAATCTACACCCTGCCCGCGGCGCCCGAGACCTGGGGCCTTAGCGAAGGCAGCACAATCGTGGTGGCCGATGACCAGCTCTCGGCCACCTCGACCCTGTCGCTGACGCCCTCGGACGGCTGGATCGCCAGCGGCTGGTGCGTCTCCAAGGGCGATCCGGAAGGGGATTACAGTTTCGAGATCATGGCCGGCGACAAGCTGCTGCACCGGTTCGAATTCGAACTGAAGAACATGTAGTCCCGGCTACCTCGCCCTACGAAGAGAAGCAATCCATCGCATGAGCCTTGCCCGCCGCGCCTACCGGGCGATCCTGGTGATCGGCGCCTTCGCCCTGCTGCTGGCCGGCGGGCTTGCCGTCGATGTCTGGCGCTATGCCGGAGTGATCGCCGACACGCCCGCCGATGCGGCCCTGGTGCTGGGCGCCGCTGTTTTGGGGGACGAGCCCAGCCCGGTGCTGGCCGAGCGCCTGCGCCACGCGCAGCAATTGTTCGATGCCGGGCAGGTGCGCGCCATCGTGGTGACCGGCGGGCGCAGCCCCGAGGACGAACTCAGCGAGGCCGAGGCCAGCCGCGACTGGCTGGTCGCCCAGGGCGTTCCCGCCGCTGCGATCGTGCTGGAAAACGCCTCACGCACCACGATCGAAAACCTGGAACTCGCGCGGCCGATCCTTGATGCGCACCAGTTCGGCTCGGTGCTCGTCGTCTCCGACCCGCTCCACATGCGCCGCGCCATGCTGATCGCGGGTCGCCTGGGCATCACCGCCGCGAGCTCACCCACCCAGACCAGCCGCTACCAGAGCTGGGGCACGACTCTGCCGTTTCTGATCCGCGAGGTCTGGTTCATGGCGCAGTATCTGGTGACGGGGCGCTAGCCTGTCGCCGGCCTATCAGTCGGGTCACCCTCCCCCTTGCGGGGAGGGCAGCAGAGCTTGGCGCCTTGGCGCCTAGCGCCGCTGGGTGGGGGGTGCGGGGCCCCCGGATATCGGGGCCAAACATCCCCCACCCTTGGCCCTCCCCGCAAGGGGGAGGGTGTCGACTGAAACCTCAGCCGCGAAACTCATTCGCCGCGATCGACTCCGCCTTCATCTGGATCGAGAAGCCCGGCAGCTTGGGCGGCATGTAGGCGGCGTTCCGGATATCGCAGGGCTCGATGAAATGCTCGTGCAGGTGATCGACATATTCGATCACGCGGCCTTCCTTGGTGCCCGACACGACCAGGTAGTCGATCATGGAAAGGTGCTGCACATATTCGCAGAGGCCCACGCCGCCGGCATGCGGCCAGACCGGCAGGCCAAACTTGGCGGCCATCAGCAGCACCGAGAGCACCTCGTTGAGCCCACCGATGCGGCAGGCGTCGATCTGCACGATGTCGATGGCGCCGTCCTTGATGAACTGCTTGAACAGGATGCGGTTCTGGCACATCTCGCCCGTCGCCACCTTCACCGGCGCAATGGCGGCGCGGATCGCCTTGTGGCCTGAAACGTCATCGGGGCTGGTCGGCTCCTCGATGAAATAAGGGTTGAACCGGCTGAGTTGCTTGACCCAGTCGATGGCCTGGTCGACCTCCCACACCTGGTTGGCGTCGATCATCAGGTAGCGGTCCGGCCCCATGATCGAACGCACGATCTCAAGCCGGCGGATATCGTCGTCGAGGTCGCGGCCGACCTTCATCTTGATGTGCTTGAACCCTTGCTCCACCGCCTCGGTGGCCAGTCGCGTCAGCTTCTCGTTGGAATAGCCCAGCCAGCCCGCCGAGGTGGTGTAGCACTGGTAGCCCTCGGCCTTGAGCGTGGCGATGCGCCCGGCCTTGCCGGCCTCGGCCTTGCGGAAGATGGCCAGCGCCTCATCGGGCGTGATGGCGTCGGTCAGGTAGCGGAAGTCGATAATGGAAACGAGCTGCTCGGGCGTCATGTCCGCCACCAGCTGCCAGACCGGCTTGCCGGCATCCTTGGCCGAGAGGTCCCACACCGCATTGACCACGGCGCCGGTCGCCAGATGCATGGCGCCCTTGTCGGGGCCGATCCAGCGCAGCTGGCTGTCGCCGGTCACATGCCGCCAGAAGCGACCCGGATTCTCGGCGATCCAGCTCAGCTCAAGGCCGATCACCCGGCTTTCGAGCGCCCGGATAGCGGCCACCACCACCTCGTTGCCGCGGCCGATGGTGAAGGTCAGCCCGTGGCCCTCATGCACGCCATCGGTGCCCAGGATCACATAGGCTGCCGAGTAATCGGGATCGGGATTCATCGCATCGGACCCGTCGAGCGAGGCCGAGGTGGGGAAGCGGAGATCGTGGGTCTTGAGAGAGGTGATCTTGGTCATTGCATACTCGGTGCCACGACCTCGTGGTCAGGCTCACCATGAGGTCTACTTTGCGTTCAGTGTTTCAGTAGGCCTCATCCTGAGCCTGTCGAAGGACGAGGTCGTGGCCCGGTTACGCGGTCCACCCGCCGTCGATGATATGGATCTGACCCGTCGTATAGGTCGCACCCGCCAGATAGACCGCCAGGTCCGCGACCTCCTCTGGTCGGGCAATGCGGCCGATCGGCTGGCGGGCGATGAAGGCCTTTTTCGCCGCCTCGAAATCGCCGGTGGCATGCCAGCGTTCGTGCAGGCTCGGGGAATCCACCGTGCCGGGGCAGATGGCGTTCACGCGGATGCCCTGGGTGGTGTAGTCGGCGGCGATCGACTTGGTCAGCCCGACCACCGCGGCCTTGGAAATGGTATAAGCGGCGCGGTTGGGCACGCCTTTCACCGAGCTGGCGACGGTCGCCATGTTGATGATGCAGCCATCCTTGCGCTCCAGCATCTGCGGCAGCACGGCCTTGATGGTGCGGATCTGCGCCTTGATGTTGAGGTCGAAGGCGAAATCGAGGTCCTTGTCGCTCATCTCGAGCACGGTGCCGGAATGGACCACGCCGGCGCAGTTGAACAGGATGTCGATATGACCGATCTCGGCCACGGCCTGGTTCACCGCCTCGGCACTGAGCACGTCGAGCAGGCGCGTCGTGACGCCGGCCATGCCCTCGAGTTCGGCCAGCTTTCCGGCATTGATATCGGTGGCGATCACAGTCGCCCCGGCCGCAATGAAGGCTTCCACCGAAGCGCGGCCGATGCCCTGCGCGGCGGCAGTGATGAGGACGATTTTGCCAGCGAGGTCAGCCATGGATTGGTCCTAAAATTCTCAGTCGACACCCTCCCCCTTGTGGGGAGGGATCAAGGGTGGGGGGCGAGAGCCCGGATATCGGGGCTCTCAACACCCCCTCCCAACCTCCCCGTCGAGGGGGAGGCGCCGTTCAGTGAGTGTGGCGATATCTCGCCACACTCGGAGGCGTTATCAGTCGTACAGCACGGCCGCGATCTTGGGGTCGGTCATGTTGGTCTTGTCGTAGTAGTAGAAGCCGGTGTCGATGATTGGCGGCAGGGTTTCGCCCTTGAGCGCGCTGACAGCGGCCTGGACGGTCTGGTAGCCGATGCCGACCGGGTTCTGGGTGATGGCGCCGGCGATGACGCCGGATTCGATCAAGGCCTTCTGGGCGGCGCCCGAGTCATAGCCGATCACGACGACATTGCTGCCCAGTTCCTGCTTGCCGTTGGCAACGCCCAGGACCGAACCTTCATTGGCGCCGAAAATGCCCTTGAGGTCGGGGTTGGCGAGCAGGATCGACTTGGTGATTTCCGTCGACTGCAGCTGGTCGCCGCCGCCATACTGCACCGAGACGACTTCGATGTTCGGATAGGCTTCCTTGATGCGGTTGGAGAAGCCTTCGACGCGGTCGATACCGGTGCGGCTGGTCTGGTCATGCGCCACGATGGCAACCTTGCCCTCGCCGCCGATGAGCTCGGCCATGACGTCGGCAGCCAGGGCTGCTGCGGCCACATTGTCGGTGGTGGCAGTGGTCAGCGGGATGTCGCTATCGACGCCGGAGTCGAAGGCGATAACCGGGATGCCGGCATCCTTGGCCTGCTGCAGCAGCGGCGTAGCGGCCTGGCTGTCGAGAGCGGCAAAGCCGATGGCGTCGGGCTTGCGCGACAGGGCGGCAGCCAGCATGTCCATCTGGCGGTCGACCTGGCTTTCGGTTTCCGGACCTTCGAAGGTCACGGTCACGCCCAGATCGGCGGCGGCCTGGTCGGCACCGGCCTTCACGGCCTGCCAGAACTGGTGCTGGAAGCCCTTGGAGATCAGGGCAATGTCATAGGCTTCCTGAGCGGTGGCAGCGCCACCGGCAGTCAGAAGCGCGAGGGCGCTGATGGCGCCAAGCAGGGTACGTCTATTGAGCATGGGTAGTCCTCCCTTTGGGTAAATCGTCGTGTTGCGAGGCCTGATCCGGCCTTCTTGTTGGCACCATCAAGCGCGATCTTGGGATCGTGCTCTTGGGTGCGGGGGATCGTCGGCGCCTAAAGTGTACGGCGCCGCAGGATATCGGCATAAACCGCCAGGATGATGATCAGGCCGGTGACGACCGTCTGCCATTCCTGCGGGACCGAAAGGATGCGCAGGCCATTGGCCAGCACGGAGATGATGAGGGCGCCGATCAGCGTACCGATCACGGTGCCGCGGCCGCCCGAAAGCGAGGTGCCGCCGATGACCACGGCCGCGATGGCGTCGAGCTCGTAGCCCTGCCCCAAAGCCGGCTGCGCCGAATTGAGGCGGCTGGCGATGAGCAGGCCGGCAACGCCACAGATGCCGCCGGCGGTGGCATAGACGGCGATCTTCCAGCGGTCGATGTTGACGCCGGAGAGACGGACGGCTTCTTCGTTGCTGCCGAGGGCGAAGGTATAGCGACCCAGCTGCGTCTTCCCCAGCACGAAGGCGGCCAGCAGCGCCACCACGAACAGGATCAGCACGCCATTGGGCAGCGGCACGGCTGGGAACACGGTGCCAATCCACGAGCCCAGGGCAATCTGGTTGAAGCCGGGCGTGTCGTTGAAATAGATCGGCTTGGTCCCCGAGATGACCAGCGACAGGCCCTTGAGGATCAGCATCATGCCCAGCGTGGCAATGAAGGGCGGCACCTTGAGCTTGGCAATGATGGTGCCCGAGATCAGGCCGCAGAAGGTACCGGCCAGGATCGAGGCGACGATGCCCAGCGGCAGCGGCAGGCCGAGATAGGTCAGCACCACGCCGGTGATGACGGCGCAGAAGGTCATCAGCGTACCGACGCTGAGGTCGATGCCGCCGGTGATGATCACCAGCGTCGCCGCGATCGCGAGCACGCCGTTGACCGACGTCGCCTGCAGGATCGCCAGAACGTTCTGGGTCTGCATGAAATTGGGCGAAGCCAGCGAAAACACCACGATCAGCGCGATGAGGCCGGAAAAGGCCAGCAACCGGTGGAACGCGCCCGAGATGCGGATGCCGGATTTGGTAGCGGGGGCTGCGGTATCAGTCATTTTGGTTCTCCGGCGCGGCAGTCAGTCTTCCCTCCCCCTTGAGGGGAGGGATCGAGGGTGGGGGTCCATCGGTGGTCCACTGAACCACCCCCTCCCCGGCCCTCCCCTCAAGGGGCAGGGAGGGCAGGAGCATTGCTTCCGGCGTGAGACAGCTAACCCGCATGACGCACCTCCGGAGCCATCGAGGGCTCGCGCATGGTGGCCAGCCGCATGATGTCTTCCTGGCTCGAACCACCCGGCAGCGTGCCGGTCAGCCGGCCTTCGCACATCACGGCGATGCGGTGGCTGAGGCGCAGGATTTCCGGCAGTTCGGAGGAGATGACGATGATGGCCCGGCCTTGCTCGGCCAGCGCGTTCAGCAGCTTGTAGATTTCGGCCTTGGCGCCGACATCGATGCCGCGCGTCGGCTCGTCGAAGATCAGGATATCGCAGTCGCGCAGCAGCCACTTGGCGATGACGACCTTCTGCTGGTTGCCGCCGGAGAGCAGGCGCGCTTCCTGGGCGTCGCTGGGCGTCTTGATCGACAGCTGGCGGATATACTTCTCCGCCACGTCATGCATGGCGCTGTCATTGATAACGCCGCCCGGGCCCACGAAGCGCTCGAGGCTGGCCAGCGCGATATTGTTGCGAACGTCGAGGCCGGTAGCGAGGCCGAAATGCTTGCGGTCTTCGCTGAGATAGCCGATGCCCGCGCGCACCGCGTCCTTGGGCGAGGAAATGCCGACGCGCTGGCCGTTGACCCAGATTTCGCCGCTGTCGCGCGGGTCGGCGCCAAAGATGGCCCGGGCCACCTCGGTGCGGCCGGCGCCCATCAGCCCGGCCAGACCCAGGATTTCGCCCTTGCGGACGGTGAGGCTCACGTCGCGGATATCGCGGCCGCGGTTGAGATTGCGCACTTCGAGCGCGACGGGCGCGCTGGCGGTGTTGGGAATGTTGAGCGCTTCATTGGTCAGCGTGCGCCCCACCATCATGGAGATGATGGTTTCGATCGGGGTATCGGCGGCCGGCACGGTGCCGACATATTCGCCGTCGCGCATCACGGTCACGCGGTCCGAGATGCGTTTGATCTCGTCCATCTTGTGGCTGATATAGACGATGCCGACGCCTTCGGCCTTGAGCCGGTTGATGATGGTGAAGAGCTCGGCGATTTCGGCGTCGTTCAGCGCCGCGGTCGGCTCGTCCATGATCAGCACGCGCGAGCGGTAGCTCAGCGCCTTGGCGATCTCGACCATCTGCTGGCGGGCAATGGTCAGCGTCTCGACCCGCACTGTCGGCTCGAGCTTGAGGTTCATCGAATCGAAGATGGCTTGGGCGTCGCGGTTGAGCGCGCCTTCATCGAGGAGGCCAAAGCGGCGCGGTTCGCGGCCGATGAAGATGTTCTGCGCCGCCGTCAGGTCGCGCATCAGCGCCAGTTCCTGATGGATGATGCCGATGCCCATGTCCTGGGCCTGGCGCGGCGACGTGATGTCGACCGGCTGGCCATCGAGGCGTACATCGCCAGCATCTCTGGTGTAGACGCCGGAGAGGATCTTCATCAGCGTCGACTTGCCGGCGCCGTTCTCGCCCATCAGCGCATGGACTTCGCCGGCCTTGAGTTCAAACCGGGCGCGGGAGAGTGCACGCACGCCGGGAAACGCCTTGTCGATGTCGATCATCTCGACAAGCGGCGTCGTTCCTGTCGCCGGGTGGGCGGGGGTGGGCGTCATTGGTTTAGATATCCTCCCGCGCATTCTTGCGATGCGCATACAAACAATCTATTCATAAATGAAAGAGCGTTGCAAGAGCTAACATGTCAGTTAGCCGTTATGGATGTGCTGCGAAACCGTCAGCAGTTCGCTGACAGTTTAGCGCAATGGGGGGCTGCGGATCGAGATGGATGATAGTGACCGCTATCGGGCGCCGGCGCTGGACAAGGGGCTCGACATACTCGAGTTGCTGGCGCGCACGGATGACGGGCTGAGCCAGGCGGAAATCGCCAAGGCGCTCGATCGCTCGCCCAATGAAATCTATCGCATGCTCGACCGGCTGGTGCGCCGCGACTTTGTCCGCCGCACGCCGGAAGACCGCTACGAAATCACGCTGAAACTGTTCGAACTGGCCCATGCGCGACCGCCCATGCACCGCCTGATCAGCCAGGCGACACCGGTGCTGCGCAATTTTTCGCTGCGGGCCGAACAGGCCGTCCACCTGGTGGTGCAGGATCGCAATGCGCTGGTCGTGGTGGCGCAGTTCGACGGCCCGGGCTACTGGAACGTCTCGATCCGCGTCGGCTCGCGCATCCGCCCGGTCAATACCGGCTCGGGCCATGTTTTCCTGGCCTTTGCCACACCCGAGGAGCGCGCCATGATGCTCGAGGGGGAGGATCTGGGGCGGTCCGAAAAGATGCCCAGCGGCCTCGAAACACGGCTGGCCGGCATTGCCGCGCAGGGCTATGAAAGCATGCCGAGCGCGCAAACTGCCGGCGTCTTCAACCTGTCGGTGCCCATTTTCGGGCCCATGGGCAGCGTATTGGCGGCGATCACCTGCCCCTATACGCAGCGGCTGGACAAGTATGACGCGCCCAATATGCAGCAGGCGCTCGAACTGCTGCAGGCCGCTGGCCAGGAGCTGTCACGGCGGACCAAGGAGTAATTCGTGCGCATTCTCGATACCCATCTGCACCTGATCTACCCCGATCGCTTCAGCTACCCGTGGCTCGCCACCAAGCCGAAGCTCAACTACCGGCCCTGGACGCACGAGGACTATTTCGCCGAAGCGGTGCCGCTGGGCATTGAATCGGTGCTGCATATGGAGGTCGATGTCGCCGAGGCCGACATCATGGGCGAGACCGAATTCGTGCTCAGCCTGCCCCGCATTGCCGGCTGCATCGCCGCCTGCCGGCCGGAACACATGAATTTCGTCGACCAGATCGAGCAGCTTGCCGAGCATGCCCATGTCAAGGGCGTGCGCCGCATCCTGCACGAATTGCCCGACGATCTCAGCCAGTCGGACCTGTTTGTCGAGAATATCCGCCACCTGCCGGATTATGACCTGTCGTTCGATCTCTGCCTGCGCGACGATCAGCTGCATCTGGGCGTCGACCTCGCGCAGAAGGCACCCGATGTCACCTTCATCCTCGACCATTGCGGCAATCCGCTGCCCAATGACACAGGGCTCGATCCCTGGCGCGCCTCCATTACCGAGATCGCCCGCAACCCCAATGTGATCGGCAAGATTTCCGGCCTGGTAAACCACTGCGATCCCGGCTGGACCACCGAAACCCTGCGTCCCTATGTCGAGCACATGATCGAAACCTTCGGCTGGGACCGCGTCGTCTGGGGCTCGGACCACCCCGTCGCCACCATTACCGGCGGCACGCTCACCGACTGGGTCAATGCCACCCGAGAAATCATCCGCGGCGCGAGTGAAGACGAACAGGCCAAGCTGCTGCACCGCAATGCGGAGCGCATCTACAAGGTCTGACTTGTCCCCCACACCCCGCCTTCCGCTACACTGCCAGCGGAAGGCGGGGTGCGGGAAGCGTCGACACCGAGGAGGCGGACAAGCCGGATAAGGGGGAATAAGTTGAGGACCGCGGCAGGGATCATTCACCAGTAACAATTTATCTTGTATGTGAGCGATCGCTGCCAGCCTTGAAACTGTTGCCACCGCGTGAAACTCTCCGTCAAAACAGGAGAGCCCGCCATGGCCCAAATCAGCGCCGACCGCATTGCCGTTTCCACCTGGTCGCTGCACAGGCTGCTCGGCACGGTCTATCCGCATGACCTGACGACGTCGGAAGTCGGCCCGGAAACGGACACCTATGGCGAGGGCGACGAATCCCTGCTGGGCCTGCCCTCCGTGCTGGCCAATCACGGCTACCACCGCCTCGAGATCGTTTCGTTCCACCTGCGCAGCCGCGATCCGATCTACCTGGGCGAGCTGCGCGACCAGCTCAAGGTGTCCAATGTGCGCCTGCAGACGCTGCTGATCGATGCCGGCGATATCAGCCACCCCGAGCATGGCGCACGCGACCAGGCCTGGATTGCCGGCTGGATCGAGATCGCCAATGAACTGGGCGCCGAGAATGCCCGGATCATCGCCGGCAAGCAGAAGCCGACCCGCGACGCCCTTGACCGCTCGGTCAAGGCGCTCAATGCGCTGGCCGACGACAATGCCGGCTCGCCGGTTCGCCTCGTCACCGAGAACTGGTTCGACCTGCTGAGCGAGCCGGCGCATGTGCATTACCTGCTCGACAAGCTCGAGGACCGCATTGGCCTCCTGGGTGATTTCGGCAATTGGGGCGGCGCCAGCAAATATGCCGATCTCAAGTCGATCTTCAGCCGGGCAGAACTCTGCCATGCCAAGGCCAGCTTCATCGATGGCGACCTCGACGAAGCCGATTACGGCGCCTGCATTACCCTGGCCGAAGAGGCCGGCTATAAGGGGCCCTATACGCTGATCTTCGACAGCGAGGTTCCGGGGGAATGGCATGGCCTGGCCACCGAACGAGACTTCATCACCTCGCGAGACGTTTAGGCGCTCTTAAGCCAGTTATTAAGGGAGTGTCGCGCACACTGGGCAGATGCCCACCCACACGACCAAACCTGCTGCGCCCACGATACCCCGCTTCGAGCCACTGGGCTCGATGCTGGCCAAGATCGTCGAGAATGCGGCGGTCGGGATGGTGGTGTCCCAAATGGACGGTCGCATGGTCTATGCCAATGCCGCCTTCGCGGCCTTGCTGGGCCGGGGCATCGACGGCGGCGATAGCGACCTGTTCTCCCTGATCCATCCGGACGACAGCGCGGCGGCCCGGCAGCGGCTGACGCTGCTGATGCGGGGCGAGGCCAGCGAGTATCGAGGCGAACACCGCTTTCGCCATGCCGACGGCACGCCGCTCTGGGTCATGGTGGCGGCGTCGCTGCTGCGCTCGGACAGCGGCGCGCCTGCCTATCTGATCACCCAGCTCACCAGCATCGAGCGGCAGAAAAAGGCCGAGGAAGCCCTGGTCTACTCCGAGAACCGATGGAATTTCGCGCTCGAAAGCGCGCGCCAGGGCGTGTGGGACCACGACGTTCACGGCGATACGATGTTTTATTCGCGCATGTGGCGCGTCATGCGCGGCATCCCGCCTGACGAGGCGGTGCCGGCGGACCATCATGCCCAGTGGCTCAGCCGCATTCACCCCGACGATATCGAGCGCGTCCGGGCGAACCTCAATCGCCAGGAGCGGGGCGACGAGGATTTCGACGCACTCGAATATCGCGAGCGCAAGCGCGACGGCAGCTATGTCTGGATCCTCAGCCGGGGCAAGCCGGTGGAGTGGGACGAGGAGGGCAACCCCACGCGCGCCCTCGGCACCGATACCGACATTACGGGCCTCAAGACCATCGAATTCGAACTGGCCGCCGAGAAGGAACGCCTGCGCGTTACCCTCGACGCCATTGCCGATGGCATGATCTCGGCCGACGAGCGTGGCCGTGTCGTGCTGATGAACCCGGCGGCCGAGCAGTTGACCGGCTATAGCTCGGCAGAGGCCTTGGGCCAGGACGTGCGTGCCATCTTCACCCTGCGCGACGGGGTGACGGGCGACATGCAGGAATGCCCGGTGGCGATCTGCCTGGCGACGGACGAAACGGCGCATCTGGACGATGACATGGTGCTGGTCAGCCGCGACGGCACCGAACGCGACATCCGCTGCACGGCAGCGCCCGTGCATACGCCGGCCGGCACACTCGGCGGCGCCGTGCTGGTGTTCCAGGACGTGACGCAGAGCCGGACCATGCAGCGCGAGCTGGCCCATTCGGCTACCCATGACGATCTGACGGGCCTGCCCAATCGTGCCGCCTTCGAGCGGTTGCTCAATAGTGCGATCATCACGGCGCGGGACGGCAGCCGGCGCCATTGCCTGCTCTATGTCGATCTCGACCGCTTCAAGCCGGTCAACGACAATGCCGGCCACGCCGCCGGCGACGCCCTGCTCAAACAGGTGGCGCAGACGATCAGAGGCTCATGCCGCAGCCATGACGTGGCAGCCCGGATCGGCGGCGACGAATTCGCCGTGCTGCTCACCGATTGCCCGCTCGAGAGCGGCCAGCGTATCGCTGACAAGATCGTGCGGGCCATCGGCGCCCTGGCCTTCGGCTGGGCCGGACGCACCTACCATATCGGCGCCAGCATCGGGCTGACCATGGTCACCAACCAGCCCGCCTCCCCGCTCGGCTTCATGGGCGAAGCCGACGCCGCCTGCTACGCCGCCAAAGGCCGCGGCCGCGGCGTGGCCGTGGCATTTCGGGATTTGTGAGCGGTTCACTGTGACTCACCCCCACCCTCATTCCCTCCCCACAAGGGGGAGGGAGGCGCATGACCGTATTCTGAGTATTACTCGGCGATCCCCCAACCGCCAGACGGCTTCCCTCCCCCTTGTGGGGAGGGAGTGAGGGTGGGGGTTGGTCGAGCAAACTCAGAACCTTAGTCGACGCCCGTGATATTGCGACGGAGGCATCCCCCTTCCCTTCAAACCAGCGGCTTCAAATCCGCCAGCAGCGTCGGGATGAGTTCGGTGACCGTGGGGTGGATGTGCATGGTGTGCATCATGGACGTGTAGGGCGTGCCCGCCGCCATCAGTTGCAGCAGCGACTGCACGACTTCGTCGCCGCCAATGCCCAGGATCGCGGCGCCCAGGATCTGCTTGCTCTTGGCATCGACCAGCACCTTCATCAGCCCCTGCGTTTCGCCGCGCTCCTTGGCCCGGCCGACGCGCGCCATGGGCATGGTGCCGATAAGCGCCTTGCGACCCGATTTGCGGACCTCGGTCTCGCTCATGCCGATACGGCCGAGCGGCGGATCGATGAACAGGCCATAGACTGGGATACGGCCGGCCAGCGAGCGCCGGCCACCCCCGATGACATTGTCGGCGACAATCTCGAAATCATTGTAGGACGTGTGGGTGAAGGCGCCGCGACCATTGACGTCGCCCATGGCCCAGATGCCGGGAACCTTGGTGCGCAGGTTGTCGTCGACGGAAATGAAGCCGCGTTCATCGGTTTCAAGACCGGCGGCAGCCAGGTTCAGCGCAGATGTATTGGGTCGACGGCCTAGCGCCACCAGGAGATGGGTGCCCTCGATCGAGGCCAGCCGCTCGCCGCATTTGAGCGACAGCAGCACGCCATGCCCTGCCTTGGCCACGGCCTCAACCGTGGTATCGAACATGAAGGTGACGCCCTCGGCCTCGAGAATGTCCTTGATAGCAGTGGAAATGTCAGCGTCCTCACGCGAGGCGGGGCGCGGACCGCGCTCGATCACGGTGACCTTGGAGCCGAAGCGCGCGTACATCTGGGCAAATTCGAGCCCGATATAGCTGGCGCCGACGATGATCAGGTGACCCGGCAGGGTATCAAGGCTCATCATCGAGGTGTTGGTGAGGTGCGGCACGCTCTTGATGCCCGGCCAATCGGGCACGCTGGCGGTGGCGCCGGTATTGATGAAGATCTGCGGCGCCGTCAGCACGCGCTTGCCGACCTTGACCTCGGTGGGGGAGACGAAGCTGCCCTCGCCCTTGAAATATTTGAGCGTCCTGAGACCGCCCAGCCAGTCGGTGAGCCCATTGACCGAGGCGGCCACCACCTTGTCCTTGCGCGCCTTGACGGCGGCCATGTCGACCGTCACCGGGCCTTTGACGACGACGCCGAATTGGGCGGCGTGGCGGGCATTCCAGGCCGCCCGCGCACTGGCGACCATGGTCTTGGTCGGCGTGCAGCCATCGTTGACGCAGGTGCCGCCCAGATGCTCGCGCTCGATCAGCGCCACCGTCCGCCCCGCCTCGGCAAGCCGGGCGGCAAGAAACGGGCCGGACTGGCCCGCGCCGATAATGATGGCATCGAACTGTTCCGGCATGGCACCTCCAAATCAGCTGCAAGATTATCGCGGCTGAGGTACGTAAACCAGCCGGTTTGACGGGCCGCCGCCGCTACACATTGTTCTTCCCATCGGGGGAGAGGAACAGGGTTGCTACTCGATGGGGGCCATGGGCGTATGGCGAGGCATACGGTTCCAGGCATCGAGCGCGGCGATCTTGTAGGCCTCAGCGAGGGTGGGATAGTTGAAGGCGTTCTCGACGAAATAATCGAGCGTCCCCCCCAGGTTGAGCACCGCCTGGCCGATATGGATCAGCTCGGTGGCGCCCTCGCCTACAATGTGGACGCCCAGCAGTTTTCGCGTCTCGAGCGAGAAGATCATCTTCATCATGCCCGACTGCAGGCCCATGATGTGGCCGCGGGAGGTTTCGCGGAACCGGGCAATGCCGGCCTCGTAGGGAATGCCCTGCTCGCGCACCTGCGCCTCGGTGAGGCCGACGGTGGAGATTTCGGGCACGGCATAGATGCCATAGGGGAAAAATTCGGGCGCTGGCGGCATGGCGGCGCCACAGGCGTGGAGCGCGGCGATGCGTCCCTGCTCCATCGAGGTCGAGGCGAGCGAGGGCCAGCCGATGACGTCGCCGGCGGCATAGATATTGCGCACCGAGGTCTGGAAGGTCACCGGATCGACCTTGAGGCGCCCCCGGTCGACCGGCACGATACCGGTATTTTCGAGGCCGAGATTGGCGGTGGCTCCTGACCGGCCGGCGGCGTAGAGCAGCATGTCGCTGCGCAGGCGGCGGCCGTCGGTGAGGATGGAAATGGCCCAGCCCTGCTCGTCGAGCTCGACCTTTTCCACCTTGGCGCCCAGGCGGATGGTCACGCCGCGATTGCGCAGGTCGTGGATGAACTCCTCGATGATCTCGCGATCGATGAAATCGAGGATGGTGTCCTTGGGCTCGACGATGGTGACCGGGACATCGAGCGCCGAAAAGATGGTGGCATATTCGATGCCGATGACGCCGGCGCCGACCACGGTGAGACTGCGCGGCACGCGCGGCTCGGAGACCAGGCTATCGCTATCGACCACCGAATGGTCGTTGAACGGGATATTGGCCGGGCGATAGGGCGTGGTGCCGACGGCGATCACGGCATGGTCGAAGCGGAACTTGACCTCGTCGCCATCGGGCGGCGTTACGGCGATGTGCTCGGTATCGAGGAAACGCG
Source organism: uncultured Devosia sp. (assembly GCA_965650055.1). GTDB lineage: Bacteria > Pseudomonadota > Alphaproteobacteria > Rhizobiales > Devosiaceae > Devosia. Next base: position 23,503 of record CBFGMY010000009.1, on the reverse strand, counting down.
CGATGCCGCCGAAGGTGCGCACCCCATTGCGGGCGAACTGGTGTTCGAGCACCTCGATCTCGTGGTTGAGCGTCATGCGCAGGCGGGCGCCGAGATCCTTGCCCTCGATGTCCTTCTTGACGCGATAGGCGAGACCATAAAAGCCGCGCTCACGCCAGCCGGAGAGGTTGAGCACCGTCTCGCGCAGGGTCTTGGAGGGAATGGTGCCGGTATGCACCGATACGCCACCCAGGCGCAGCCGGTTTTCCACCACCAGGACCGACTTGCCCAGCTTGGCAGCCTGCACCGCGGCGCGGCGGCCTGCCGGACCACTGCCGATGACGATAACGTTGAAATGTTCCAAAGACCGGCTCCCGACTCGCTGATGCGAACGCCTATCGGGCGAGTGTGACACTGCCGTTGCAAACGATGCAATCGGGGTGGGGGGGAAAGGCCGGGTTGCGCGGGCACAACCGCGTCACAGGCGGCGTATTGGCATGTCCGCCAATTGACACCGTGGCGCCCGCCGCTATGGTCCGCACGCATTTTCCGGGGAACCCATGCCATGTCCTATGCCGATCTCGCCAAGACCATCGATGATGCCTTCGAGGCCCGTGCGGAGATCAAGTTCGGCCAGCAGGGACCGGTGCGCGAGGCGGTCGAGGAAGCTCTGCGCCTGCTCGACACCGGCGCGCTGCGCGTCGCCGAAAAGGTCGATGGCGCCTGGCAGGTCAACCAGTGGCTCAAGAAGGCCGTGCTGCTCAACTTCCGGCTCAACGACAACAAGCTGATCGAGGGTGCTCCGGGCGGCTCGCATTACTGGGACAAGGTGCCCACCAAGTTCGAAGGCTGGAGCGAGAACACCTTCCGCGAGGCCGGTTTCCGCGCCGTGCCGGGCGCCGTCGTGCGCAGCCCGGCCTTTATCGGCCGCAACGTCGTCCTGATGCCCAGCTTCGTCAATGTCGGCGCCTATGTCGACGAGGGCACGATGGTGGACACCTGGGTCACCGTCGGCTCCTGCGCGCAGATCGGCAAGAATGTGCACATTTCGGGCGGCGTCGGCATTGGCGGCGTGCTTGAGCCGCTGCAGGCCGGGCCAGTCATCATCGAGGACAACTGCTTCATCGGCGCGCGTTCGGAAGTGGTGGAAGGCGTCGTGGTGGGCGAGGGCTCGGTGATTTCGATGGGCGTCTTCATCGGAGCCTCCACCAAGATCGTCGACCGCAATACCGGGGAAATCCATATCGGCAAGGTGCCGCCCTATTCGGTGGTGGTCTCGGGCTCGCTGCCCGGCAAGCCGCTGCCCAACGGCAATCCGGGGCCCAATCTCTACTGCGCGGTCATCGTCAAGACGGTGGATGCGCAGACGCGCAGCAAGACCGGGATCAACGAATTGCTGCGCGACTAACCGGGTCCGCAGGGGCCGAGCACGGATCGCGCTTGCCATTTCTGTCAGCCTGCGTTCATCTTCACGGCGCTAGAGCGGCGTTGCGGGCGCAATAGGCCGCATAAACGAGGCGCCGGAGACACTGCCGGCCGGGGACAAGTGGAACACGCTATGAATTTCAATCAGGACTGGAACTACCTCTTCACGAGCTTTGAGGGTCGGATCAATCGCGCGCCATTCTGGACCGGCGTCGTGGTGCTGATCGTGGTCAACATCATCATCAGCATCATCGGCGGCATTCTCGGCGCGATCTTCGGACCGCTGAGCTACCTGGCCACCCTGGCATCGCTCGTCATGATCTACCCGGCACTGGCGCTATACGCCAAGCGCTGGCACGATCGCGGCAAGTCGGGCTGGTGGAGCCTGGTGATGCTGATCCCGCTGCTGGGCGTCATCTACGCCATCTACGAACTGGGCATCCAGGAAGGCGAGCCGGCGGCCAACCAGTACGGCCCCAACCCGCTGGGCGTTGCCGCCTAACGGATTACCCACAAAGGTATCCAAGCACGCGTCCTCCGGTCATGCCGGAGGACGCTTGTGCTATTGGCGGTAGCTTTGCGCCGGACTGGCGGGAGAAGCGCGATTCACTTAGAGTGTTGTGGCCGGATGGGTCCCGGCGTTTCTGATTTCCGAGGGGGAAAATCATGGACTTACAAGCACTCTATCTCAGCAGCGACGGCCGGATTTCGCGCAAGACGTGGTGGATCGGCACGATCATCCTGATCGTGGCCACGCTGATCCTCTATTTCATTCTTGGCCTGGTGGGCCTCGGCCTGACCTCCCGCTGGGGTCCGATCATCGCCTATCTCATCGTCATCTATCCGACGCTGAACCTGGGTGTGAAACGCCGGCATGACCGCGACAACAACGGCAATGACTACCGCATCCTGATGGGCCTCTATGCCGTGCTGACGCTACTGCAGGTGCTCGGCATCGGCTATACCAGCACCGATCTTGGCAATGGCATGGTGGCCATGATGCCTGATATGTGGATGTCGGTCATCACGATCGTCGTGAGCCTTTATGGCCTCTACATGCTGATACAGCTCGGCTTCCTCAAGGGCACGCCGGGCGCCAATACCTACGGCGCCGACCCGCTGGGCTACGCCGTAGCTGCCTGAACCAAGGACGGGATCGCCTCGTGACGTCAATATCTGCGGGCGATCCCGTCCGCCTTCTCAAAGACCTCATTGCCTGCCCCTCGGTGACCCCCGAGGAAGCTGGCGCACTGGATGTGCTCGACCGCGCGTTGAGTGCGATCGGCTTCACCGTGACCCGTCTGCGCTTTGAGGGCAGCGGCTCCTACCCAGTGGATAATCTCTTCGCTATCCGTGGCACAGGCGGGCGCCGGCTGCTGTTTGCCGGGCATACCGACGTCGTGCCGCCAGGCGATCTGGGCAACTGGACGTCCGATCCGTTCGTGGCGCGCGAAGCCGACGGCAAGCTCTATGGGCGCGGCGCGGCCGACATGAAATCGGGCATATCTGCCTTCGTTGCCGCGGCAGCCGCCATTCCTGCCGATGCCGGCACGGTGATGCTCGCCATTACCAATGACGAGGAAGCCGACGCGATCAACGGCACCGACAAACTGATGGTTTGGGCGGAGGCGCAGCAGCACCACTTCGATTTCGCCATCGTGGGTGAACCCAGCTCGGCCGCCACGCTGGGCGACAGCATCAAGATCGGCCGCCGCGGCTCGCTGTCGGGCACGATCACAGTCGCCGGCACGCAGGGGCATGTCGCCTATCCGGATAGGGCCAACAATCCGCTGCCGGTCCTGGCGCGGATCGTCACGGCGCTCGATACTGATATCGATGCTGGCACGGCACATTTCCCGGCAAGCAATCTGGAAGTCACCTCGATCGATGTCGGCAATGCCATTTCAAATGTCATCCCGGCCGCCGGCACGATCCGCTTCAACATTCGCTACAATGATCTATGGACGCCCGAAACGCTGGCCGCGTGGGTGCGCGAGCGCATTGGCGGCGTCGAGCATGCCGGCACAACCGTCAGTTTCGCGGTGGCGGTTGCGCCGTCGCGGTCGTTCCTGTCGCCGCTGAGCGATGATGTCGATACGCTTGGCGACGCCATTGCCAGCGTGACCGGGCGACGTCCGGAATTCTCCACCGGCGGCGGCACGTCAGATGCCCGCTTCATCGCCCAGTATGGCCCGGTGGTGGAATGCGGCCTGGTGGGCCCGTCCATGCACAAGGCGGACGAGCACATCGCCATCGCCGACCTCGTCGGATTGACCGAGATCTACCGCGCCTTCATGGTCCGTTTCTTTGGAGGCGTCGCATGAAGATCTGGACCGCGTTGCGCAATGCCACGATCGGCTGGGCCATGCTGCTGCGCGACCAGGATGGCTGGCGCAGCCATTTCGCCTTCACGCCGGCGGGCCTGGTCACCGCGCTCATCATTTTCATCTTCACGACGTTCCTCGCCGTGGTCATCACCTCCATCAGCATCGGCCTGCCGAGCCTGATCGGCGTCATCGCCGCCATGGTCGTGCTGGCTCTGCCGCTGACGTCGCTGGTGGTGGTGCTGCTGGGTACGCGAATGACGCTCAAGAGCGACGAGCCTGTGCTCGACGTCATGGTGCCGGCGAGCCACGCCCTCACCGCCTTCCTCGTCGCCGAGGGTCTGCTGGCCATGCTGGGCGGCCCCGTGGTGATGCTGGCCTGGCTGGGCTTCGCCTATTTGCTCTATCGGCTGGCCCGTGCCACCACCACCTGGAATGTGGCAATTTCGGCCGGGTTTGCGGTTTTGACCGTGGTGCTCCTTGTGGCGATGCGGCTGGCGCTCTACATGCTGTCCACCACCGCCGCCGGTTCCCCCATCTGAGCATCGAGACTGCCTTGGCCCAACCGACCACGACCTTTCTTGATGAACTGATGGCCGCCGCGCAAGGCTGCGTGGCGCTGCTGGTTGGCCAGCGCGATGCGTCGGGCCATTTCGATTTCAGCCAGCGGGGCCTGGTGGGTTCATTCATCGCGGTGGTGCTCGGCATCGGCCTGTCGGCGCTGGGCCCGCAACCCCTCATCGACCCCAGCGGCGGCACCATCGCGTCGACGGCCGTGCTGGTCCTGGAGAGCCTGGTCATTGGCGTCCAGTTTGGCGTGGCCTGGCTCGTGCTGCGCCAACTGGGCCGCAGCGATGGCTTTGTGCCGTTCATGGTCGTGCAGAACTGGGCCCTGTTTTTCCAGGCGATACTGGCCGAGGCGAGCATCCTGTTCTTCGGCCCGGCCGTCGTCATGGCCGGTGACGTGCCGCAATTGACCAATGGAATTCTGCCCCTGTCGATCCTGGGCATCCTGGTCTTCATCGTGGCCATCAACGTGGCCCGCCTGATCCTGACGCTGCGCCCGCTGCACGTGGTGCTGTTCGTGGGGGCAATAATGGTCCTGCCCCCGTTGCTGGGTACGATCCTGCCGGTGGGCTAGTAATCCACCCGGGTGAGGTAGAGGCCATCAGCCGGCGCCATGGCGCCGCAACGGCGGCGATCCCGCGCATCGAGCGCGGCGCGGAAATCGGCTGGCGACCACTTGCCCTCCCCCACCATGCGGAGCGAGCCCACCATCGAGCGCACCTGGTGATGCAGGAAGCTGCGGGCACTGGCGGAGATGACGATGTGGTCCGGCTCGGCGCGGACGGAGAACTTGTCCAAGGTGCGCAAAGGCGAGTTAGCCTGACACTCCGATGAGCGGAACGTGGTGAAGTCGTGGGTCCCCAGGATCAGGCTGGCGGCATGGTCCATCGCCTCGGCATCGAGGGGCTTGGGAACGTGCCAGACATGATCGCGCTCGATCACCGGCGGGGCGCGGCGGATGAGGATACGATACTCATAGTGCCGTGCCGTCGCCGAGAAGCGCGCTTCGAAATCGTCGCCCACGACCTCGGCCGCAAGGACCGCCACCGGATCGGGCCGCAGGTGGTAGTTAAGCGCCTCGCGGATGCGGAACGGGTCCCAGACCTTGCCGAGATCGAAATGGGCCACCTGCCCCAGCGCGTGCACGCCGGCATCGGTGCGGCCGGCGGCCTGGGTGGTGACCGTCTCGCCGGACATGGCGGCAATGGCCTCCTCGAGCGCCTGCTGCACGCTGGGCCGATCGCTCTGGCGCTGCCAGCCCGAGAACGGGGTTCCGTCATACTCGATGGTGAGCTTATAGCGGGGCATGAGCGTACTCCGCGGGCGAAGCTATCGCCTCCCTCCCCCCTGAGGGGAGGGAATGAGGGTGGGGGTCTATCGGTGATCCACTGCACGACCCCCTCCCCGGCCCTCCCCTCAAGGGGGAGGGAGGGCAAATGGCGGGGTCGATGGTCAACCCACCCGCTCCGGCAGCGGGCCCGCCCCGCGCAGGAAGGTCGCCGCATCCATGGCGCCCTTGCCTTCGCGCTGCACCTGGGTCAGCCGAACCGCACCGCTGCCGCAGGCAATGGTGAGATCATCGAGCAGAGTGCCGGGCGCGCCCTGCCCCTTGCCGAGCGTCGAGCGCAGGGCCTTGACCCGCACGGGCTTGCCGCCCAATTCGAGCTCGAACCAGGCTCCGGGAAAGGGCGACAGGCCACGCATATGATTGTGCACGTCCTCGGCGGGCCTCGACCAATCGATACGGGCCTCTGCCTTCTCGATCTTTTTGGCGTAGATGGCGCCCTCTTCCGGCTGCGGCTTGAAATCGAGGCTGCCGCGTTCGAGCGCCGCCAATGCCCGGCCCATGAGGTCGGCGCCAACGCGCATCATCTGGTCGTGCAATTCCCCCGAGGTCATATCAGGGCCGATGGGGATCATGTCGGCGAGGCCGACGGGGCCGGTATCGAGCCCCTCGTCCATCTGCATCACCATGACGCCGGTTTCCCGATCACCGGCCATCACGGCGCGCTGGATGGGCGCGGCGCCGCGCCAGCGCGGCAGTAGCGAGCCATGGAGGTTGAGGCAGCCCAGCTCGGGCGCTTCGAGAATGGGCTTGGGCAACAGCAGGCCATAGGCGACGACAATGCCGACTTCGGCATCATGGCTGGCAAAGACGATCTGCTCGGCCTCACCCTTGAGCGATTTGGGCGTGAACACCGGGATGCCGAAGCCTTCGGCCGCCAGGTGGACGGGCGACTTGCGCTCTTCCTGGCCGCGCCCGGCGGGCTTTGGCGCGCGGGTATAGACCGCGACCACTTCATGCCCGGACGAGACGATTTCGGTCAGGGTGGGGACGGAAAACTCCGGCGTGCCCATGAAGACGACGCGCATTGGCAAACTCCTGGGCACGCCCTCGTGGTTCGACAGGCTCACCATGAGGGCTACTGGTCAGCCCCGGCAATTTCAGCAGACCTCATGGTGAGCTGGTCGAGCCACGAGGTCGTCGCACTAGCGTGCCGCCAGCTTGGCCTGCTTGTCGAACTTCTTGATCACGCGGTCGCGCTTCAAGCGGCTCAGATAGTCGATATAGAGCACGCCATCGAGGTGATCGAGTTCGTGCTGGATGCAGACGGCCAGCTTGCCCTCGGCTTCCTTGACCACTTCCTTGCCGTCGAGATCGGTGTATTTCACCGTCACCTCGTTGGGGCGCTCGACCTCGTAGTAGAGCTCGGGAATAGACAGGCATCCCTCTTCCGTCACCTGCATCTGCTCGCCGAAATGGGTAATCTCGGGGTTGATCAGCACCATGGGCTCGGGCGTCTCACCTTCGGGCGCCAGGTCCATCACCACGATGCGCTTCATCACGCCGATCTGCGGCGCGGCCAGGCCAATGCCCGGCGCGTCATACATGGTGTCGAGCATGTCCTTGGCCAGCGTCTTGATCTCGTCATCGACCTCGATGATGGGATCGGCAACGGCGCGCAGGCGCGCATCGGGAATGACAAGAATGGGGCGAACAGCCATGGGCATCGGTCCGGCATAAAGGGATTTGCCTCTCGATATGGTATTTCGCGCGCCGCGGTCAACTCTTGTGGGCAGGCCGGGCAGAACATTATGCGAACACGCGAATCGCGATATTATGCGCGGATGGATGATGTGCTGATTGTGATTGGTGGTTTTCCCCTGACCGTGGCCCAGGCAAGCATTGCCGGCGTGGCACTGGCCGGCCTGCTGGCGCTCGCGGTGACCATCGCGGTGATGCGCGCAGGGGCGCAGAGGACGGCCGAAGCCAGTGCCCAGCTAGCGGAACAGCTGCGTAACAGCCTTGCCACCCAGTTGGCCGAGCGCGATCGGCGCATCGGGGAACTTGACCATCAGGTCCGTGTCGAGCGCGAACGGGGTGGTGAGCAGGCCGAGCGGCTGCAGGAGCGAAACTCCGAACTGATGGCCGAAGTAGCGGGCTTGCGGGCGCGGATGGCCGAGCAGGCTGCGCAGGCCGCGGCGAGCGAAGCGCGCTTCATGACCGCCCGCCAGCAGATGACGGACGAGTTCAAGGCCATAGCCGGGGATGTGCTCAAGAGCCAGAGCGAAACCTTCACCCGGCAGAACCGCGAGCAGGTCGATGTGCTGCTCAAGCCGCTCAACGAGAAAATCGTCGAGTTCCAGACCAACATGATCAAGGATCGCTCGGCCATGGGCGAGCAGATCAAGGCGCTCTACGAGAGCAATATCCAGATCACCACCGAAGCACAGAACCTGACGCGCGCGCTCAAGGGCAATTCGCAGACGCAAGGCGCCTGGGGCGAAATGATCCTCTCCACCATCCTCGAGCGGTCCGGCCTGCGCGAGGGTGAGCAGTTCATCACCCAGCAGAGCCATACGGGCGAGGACGGGTCACGGGTGCGCACCGATGTCGAAGTGCTGATGCCCAACAATGACCGGCTGGTGATCGATTCCAAGGTCTCGCTTAATGCCTTCGAGGCCTATACCAGCAGCGACGAAGAGGATCGGGCGATCCACCTGCAGGCGCATATCACCTCCATCCGCACCCATATCCGCACGCTGGGCGACAAGTCCTATCACCGCCATGCCGGCAGCAAGATGGACTATGTGATGATGTTCGTGCCCATCGAGTCGGCGCTGGCCACTGCCATCCAGGCCGACCCGAAACTGGTCGAGGACGGCATGGCGCGTGGCGTGATGCTGACGACGCCGACCACGCTGATGACCGTGCTGCGCACGGTGCGCAATGTGTGGGACATCGAGAAACGCCACCAGAATGCCGAGCAGATCGCCGAGCGGGCCGGCGCGCTCTACGAAAAGGTGGTGGGGTTCTTGGGCACCATGGACAAGATTGGCGCCAATCTCGATCGCGCGCAGCTGAGCTTTGCCGATGCCCGATCGCAGCTGTCGACGGGCAAGGGCAATGTGGTCCGGCAGGTCGAGATGTTGCGCGAACTGGGCGCCAAATCCGGCAAGCCCCTGCCCGCGGGCTGGTCGGACGGCAGTGACGAGACGCCTCTGTTGCGCGTGGTCGGCGATGAGCCGGGGGATCTGCGCTAGGCGTCATGGTCCTGCCCGCGACGGGCATGCAACCGATCACATCCGTCCCTGGTGGCGAACCGCTTGGCGGTTGGCGCGTTATGTCGGCACCTGGCCAGCCAAGGGAGACTGATATGGCGCAGCATCACGACCATCACGGCACCATGGTGCCACAGGAAACCAACTTCGATAACGCCGACCAGCCGGGCATTGCCCAGCCCTATACGCAAAGCGAGGTCGAGGAACTGCTCTATGGCGACGACCGACCGGCAAGCGAGCGGCTGGCGCGCCTGCGCGACCTGCGCGAGGAAAGCGCCATCCGTGAAAGTGGGGACTGGGGCGACCAGGATCCGGCAGCGATGCTGGACGAACTGGATCGCGCCATCGACGAATTGAGCGCCACCATCGCCAATGCCGAGGACAATGACGACTTCGCGGGCCTCGCCACCACGTTCGACAACGATCCGGCCGACCGGCTGGATACGCTATCGCCTGACGACGACGAGGCCCGGCACGCGATCGAGGGCGACGAAGAAGGCTTCTTCGATGACGAAGACGACGAGGACGGCAGTCTCGAGGAGGAAGCCTGGGACGGCGGCGAGGAATTCAGGACCGGGCGGGACCTGCATTAGATTTCGGTGCGAGCCCGAAGCGCCTGGCTGAGCGTGCCTTCGTCGAGATAATCGAGCTCGCCCCCGACGGGAACGCCGTGGGCCAGGCGCGTCACCCTGATGCCCGAGCCGGCGAGGCGATCGGTAATGTAATGCGCCGTTGTCTGGCCTTCGACCGTGGCATTCACGGCCAGCACCACTTCCTTGAAATCAGGCGCGCGCCGCAGCAGGTCGTCGATGCTGATATCGTCAGGCCCCACGCCATCGAGCGGCGACAGCACGCCGCCCAGCACGTGATACTTGACCTGGCCGACGCCGGCGCGCTCGAGCGCCCAGAGATCGGCCACGTCCTCGACCACGATCAGCATGCCGCTTTCCGAACGGCGCGGATCGGCGCAGATCGAGCACGGGCTCATGGTGTCGACATTGCCGCACACCTCGCAGTTGCGGACGGCGATGACCGCCCGATCCAGCGCCGCCGAGAGCGGGATCATCAACTGATCCTTCTTCTTGATCAGCTGCAGCACCGCACGGCGGGCCGAGCGCGGCCCGAGCCCTGGCAGGCGCGCCAGGAGCTGGATCAGCTGTTCAATCTCGGGTCCGCCGTTGGCCACAGGAAATGCCTAGAACGGAAACTTCATGCCGGGCGGGATGGGCAGGCCAGCGGTGACTTCCGACATGCGGCGCTGCATCTCGGCTTCGCTCTTGGCCTTGGCATCGGCATGGGCCGCAACGATCAGGTCTTCGAGCACTTCGACGTCGTCTTCCTTAAAGAGCGACGGATCGATCTTGAGACCCCTCAGGTCGCCCTTGCCTGACAGCGATACGCTGACCATGCCGCCACCGGAGCGGCCTTCCACCACGAGATTGGCAAGTTCAGCCTGCATGGCCTCCATCTTGCCCTTCATCTCGCCGGCGGCCTTCATCATACCCATGATGTCTTTCATTCGTCGTCCTCTTCAGGTGGCGGGGGCGGCAGATCTGGCGTCGTCGTGTCAAGGTCGTCCTTGACCTTCACGTTGACGACCTTGGCCCCCGGAAAGGTGTTGAGAATGGCCTGCACCAGCGGATCGTCATGGGCCTGGGCGCGCTGCAAGGCGGCCCGCTCTTCCTTCTCCTGGCGCAGGGTGAGGCCGTCGAGGGGCTTGCTCGATACGGTGACCAGCCAACGCTGGCCCGTCCAGAGCTGTAGCCGCGCCGACAGCGTGGCGATGATGCCCGGATCGGCGCCATCGGCCAGCGCCACCTCGATGCGGCCCTGTTCGAAGGAGAGCGGCCGCATCTGCCCTTCAAGCGCCAGCTTGATCAGCACGTCGCGCTTGGCGCCTGCCAGAGCGATCAGCTCCTTGTAGGAGCCGACGGTGGACATGGCCGCCTGCGGCGGGGGGGCGGGCTGGGCAACAGGCTGTGGCGCCGGCTGTGCACTGGCCTGCAAAGCTGCCGGCTGCGCCGCAACCGCCTCAGTGAGGACAGGACGCGGTGACTCGACACGCAGGGCGGACGCGCCGCCACCGCCATTGGACGGGCCGCGCGAAATAGGCGCCATCGGCGGCAGGCTCGGCGCGGGGGCAGGCTGGTTGGCCAGGCGGGCGATGAGGTCGTCGGGGCTGGGCAGGTCGGCGGCATAGGCCAGACGGATCAGCGCCATTTCAGCGGCCTGCAGGCCATTGCTGGCGCGGGCCACCTCGTCATAGCCCTTGAACAGGATCTGCCAGGCGCGGGTCAGCGCCCGCATCGGCAGCTTGCCGGCCAGCTCGGCGCCGCGGCGGCGCTCGTCGGGGGTCAGCGACACATCGTCGGCCGCCGAAGGCACGACTTTGATGCGCGTCACCAGATGGGTGAAATCGGCGAGGTCGGCGACCAGGGTCTGCGGATCGGCGCCCATGTCGTAGAGAGTGCGCATGGTCTCGATGGCCTGGCCGATCTGGCCGCCCATCAGTTCCTCGAAGAGGTCGATGATGCGGGCGCGATCGCCCAGGCCGAGCATGGCCTTGACCGTCGCCGCGGTGACCGTGCCGTTGCCATGGGCGATGGCCTGGTCGAGCAGGCTGAGATTATCGCGCGCCGAGCCTTCGCCGGCGCGGACGATCATGGCCAGCGCCTCCGGCTCGAAGGAGATGCCCTCCTGCCCCAGGATCGATTCGAGATAGGCCGTCATGATCTCGGGCGTGATGCGCCGAAGGTCGAAGCGCATGCAGCGGCTGAGGATGGTCACCGGCACCTTGCGGATTTCGGTGGTGGCGAAGATGAACTTCACATAGGGGGGCGGCTCTTCGAGCGTCTTGAGCAGGCCGTTGAAGGCCGCCGTCGAGAGCATGTGCACTTCGTCGATGACATAGACTTTGTAGGGCGCCGAGCTCGGCGCATATTTCACCGAGTCGATGATCTCGCGGATATCATTGATGCCGGTATTGCTGGCGGCGTCCATCTCGATGACGTCGACATGACGACCCTCGATGATGGCGCGGCAATGCTCGCCCTCGATCCGCAGATCGAGCGTCGGGTGCGGCCCGGTTGCGTCCTCGTAGTTGAAGGCCCGGGCTAGAATGCGGGCGGTCGTGGTTTTGCCCACGCCGCGAACGCCGGTGAGGATGAAGGCATGGTGGATACGGTTCTGCGCAAAGGCGTTGCCCAGCGTCTGCACCATCGCGTCCTGGCCTACCAGCGTGGTGAAATCGCGCGGCCGGTATTTGCGGGCGAGCACGAGATAGGGCGAGGTCGGTGCGTCAGCCATCGAGCCCTTCCGGAGTTCGCATTGCCAGGAATCTGCCTAGGATCATGCTCCGACCATAGGGCATGGCGCCCGTACCGCAAAAGCCTCAAGCCGCCTTGCGGAGCGTCAAACGCCATATGTGAACAGATTAAGTAGGAGGCTGGCAACGACCCGTGAAGGTCTCGTTGGGGCTGCTTCCTTCCGGACCTGACCCGGTTGGCGAGGAACACGTCCGCGCCAACCTCCCGGTTCGCTATATGCGAACAAAACGTGGCGTTGGCAAGGCCTCAGGATCGGAACTATCCAGCATAGCCAACCCAGCCGCGGAAGCTTAAGGCGGCGTAGAATTGGGCAATGTCGGCAAACCCGGCTTCGCACAGCAGGGCTTCCTCCTCTGCCGGATCGAGAATTGTCAGCCGAGTCCCAATGGCTTGCCGGGCGCTTTCCAGCTGTTCCGGGGTCAAGCCAGCGGCTGCGCCAAAGGCGACGTGGCGCCCGATCCAGCGCGAACGTTCCGGCTCGGTCTGCGGGAAGCTGATATGGGCGAGCACGAAGGGGGCGCCGGGCCTGAGGCGGCGACGAAGCTGGCGCAACGCATCGAGGCGCTGCTCGCGCGTCATGAAGTGAAACACCAGGATGCAGGTAGCAGCGTCGAACGGCCCATCGGGCGCGGTGTCGACATAGCCCTCGTGCAGTTCGATCCGCTCGGCATGCTCGGCGGTGGTCTTCGCCGCCAGCTGGAGCATGGGGGCGGAAGGATCGACGCCGTCAAATGACCAGCCCGGATGGCCATCAGCGAAGGCCTTGAGCTCGAGCCCACCACCGGCCCCCAGGACGAGCACACGACCATCGGCCGGCACGCGTTCGGCGATGAGCAACATGGCCATGCGGAGCAGCCCGGCATAGCCGGGAACCTGGCGCGGCGGCCCATCGAGGTAGGACGCGGCACCCTGCTCGTTGAAGTAGGAGGACATATGGCGGTGCTCCGGAACTAATGTAACTTCTATTGTTACATGACTGAGCGCAGGTCAAGCCCGCCCGCGTAAACCATGATTGCAGGTGGGGCCGGACGCGTGCCGCGCTTCGCGTTAAGGTTTCGTCAACCATAAGCGGGAGGAGCGACCATGCGTGTTCCATCTGTCGGCCTGACGCGCGACGAGCGGCGTATTGTCGAAGAAGGCTATCGCCTGGCCGAGCACATGCTGCGCAACTATCAGGATCCGCCAAGCCTTGCTGCCACGCTCGGCCGCTGGCTCACCGCGTTGCGGGTCCGCGTACTGGCTCGGGACTAGCATCCAAGCCGGGCCGGTAGGCCTTTGGCGGATGCACCAGCGTCACCAGCACGACCGAAATCAGCATCAGCAGATACCAGGAGCCAAGCTTGCTCCAGCTGACCAGAGCCCAGCCATCGAGCTGGTTGGGGTAGATCCAGGCGCGCGACCAGGTGCCGATATTCTCGGCGATCCAGATGAACAGCGCGACCAGGAGGAAGGCCAAGAGCATCGGCATGCGATGGCGGAAGCGGAACACGCGGTAATGCATGGTGCTGCGGGCATAGAGCGCGATCACGGCGGCAAAGAGCAGCCAGCGGAAATCGAAAATATAGTGGTGGCTGAAGAAGTTGACATAGATGGCCACCGCCAGCAGCACCGTCATCCACACCGGCGGATAGCGGGTGAAGGTGATGTCGAAGATACGCAGGATACGCGCCATGTAGGAGCCGACGCAGGCATACATGAAGCCGGAAAACAGCGGCACGCCGCCCAGGCGGAAGAAGGCATCCTCCGGGTAGATCCATGAGCCGGCTGCGGTCTTGAACAGCTCCATGCCGGTGCCGACGACGTGGAAGATCAGGATAACCTTGGCTTCGCTCAAGGTCTCCAGCCGGAAGACCAGCATGCCTGTTTGAATCAGCAGGGCAGCGACAAAGAACACATCGTAGCGGTCGATGCCGTTATCGGGCCACCAGAAGGTGGTGACGAGAATCATGGCGAGCATCAGCCCGCCAAACAGGCAGGCCCAGGCCTGTTTGAGGCCAAAGACCAGGAACTCGATAAGGCCATCGGCCAGGCGGCCACGCGGCAGGCGCGCCAGCACGCCATGCGCGACCGCGTCGATGCGCGCTTCCAAACTCGTGAATTGGATCAAGCCCCGTACCCTTGCTCACATCGCCCCGGCTGGATATGCCCTGTCCGAGGGTTCGGAATTATGGCGATGTTTCGCCGATCTGATACCACAGTCTTTGTCGCGTATCCGAACCTGACGATGGGTCGCCATCATTGATCGGACGCGCCCAATGGAGAAGCCGGAATGGCCAGACGCCGCCCTACCCCGTTGCGCACCTCGGTCCAGGACGTTGCCGCATCCAAGCGCGCGCCATCGACACCGCAGACCCAATCGTCGGCGTTCCGGCTGGCTTTTGCCGATGACGAGTTCATGACCTCGGAGGACACGCGCGGCGTTCGCTTCCAGCTCGAATATCTCAAGCCCGAATTCCGCCTGCGCGAGCGGGGCATCAATTCGACGGTGGTGCTGTTTGGCGGCGCCCGCATCCCGGCGCCGGGCATGCCGGCTTGGGCGGCGAAGAACGAGGTGCAGAAGCGCAACCTCGAGGCCGCCTCGCGCTACTACGACGAAGCGCGGCGCTTCGCGCAACTGGCGTCATTCACGTCCAAGGCCCTCGACTTCAAGGATTATGTGGTGGTGACCGGTGGCGGGCCGGGGGTGATGGAAGCGGGCAATCGTGGCGCTGCCGATGTCGGCGCGCCCTCGATCGGGCTCAATATCGTGCTGCCACACGAGCAGGCGCCCAATCTCTATGTGACGCCCGACCTCAGCTTCAACTTCCACTATTTCGCCACCCGCAAGATCCACTTCCTGATGCGGGCCAAGGCGGTGGCGGTGTTTCCCGGCGGCTTCGGCACGCTGGACGAGTTTTTCGAAACGCTGACGCTGATCCAGACCGGCCGCATGGACAAAATCCCGCTGCTGCTGTTCGGCGCAGAGTTTTGGAGCAAGGTCATCAACTTCGAGGCGCTGGCCGAAGCCGGCACCATCGCGCCCGATGATCCCAAGCTGTTCAGTATCGTCGACACGGCCGAGGAAGGCTGGGACATCATCCGGCAGTTCTACAACCTGCCCGAGATCGACGAAGTGCTGCGGGGCGATTGATCCCGGTATTGGTTAGGGATCGGCGCGACGAGGTGATAGGTCCTGCTGCAGATCAGGAGCAACCCCACCCATGGCGACAATGTATCTCGTTCAGGCCTTCAAGCTGAACGGCAAGAAGCTGGTTGCCGATCCGGTGCAGCCATCCAAGACTGCCGACAAGGCGATGGCCACCGCAGAACGGCTTGCGCCCAGCCGCGCCGGCGTCATCGCCTTCTCGCAGGAGGTGGACGTGGAGACCGACACTTACGACGAGCCGCGCGTCTTGCTGCGCATCGGCTCGCTGCCGCCCGGCCTCATGGAAGGCTAACTCTACTTGCTCTCGTTGGCGGGATAGACGCCGAGCACCTTGAAATAGTCGGTGAAGAACTTCAGTTCATCGAAGGCATGCTGCACGCCGATGTCGGATGGGTGGCCCTCGATATCGGCATAGAACTGGGTGGCCGTGAAGGCGCCGCCCACCATGTAGCTTTCGAGCTTGGTCATGTTGACGCCGTTGGTGGCAAAGCCGCCCATGGCCTTGTAGAGCGCCGCCGGCACGTTGCGCACCCGGAAGACGAAGGTGGTCTTGACCTTGCCATTGCCGGCCGGAGCCTCCTTGGGCGTCGGCGACAGCACGAGGAAGCGCGTCGTGTTGTGGTCGGCATCCTCGATGTTGGAAGCCAGCACATCCAGGCCATAGATTTCGCCGGCAAAGCGCGAGGCGATGGCAGCGACGGATTTATCGGCCTTCTGCGCCACTTCGCGGGCGGAGCCTGCGGTGTCGACGGCATTGATGGTGCGGAAGCCGTTGTCGGAAATGAACTTGCGGCACTGGCCAAGCGCGACCGACAGCGACTGCACCGCCTTGATGTCCGCGAGCGTCGCTCCGGGCACGCCCAGCAGGGTCATTTCGACCCGCAGATAGGTCTCGCCGATAATATAGAGGCCGCTTTCGGGCAGCAGGTGATGGATGTCGGTGATGCGGCCATAGAGCGAATTCTCGACCGGCACCACGGCGAAATCGGCCTTGCCTGATTGCACGGCGTTGATCGTTTCCTCGAAGGTGACGCAGCCGATCGCTTCTTCATTGGGGAAGACATTGTTGGCGGCGGCGTGGCTGAAGGCGCCCGGCTCACCCTGGAAAGCGATCTTCTTGGTCATCGTGGACGTCCATTGCTGAAAGGCGAAAGGCTTTTGGACCGGGGCAGAAATGGAGTCAATTGAACCCTGACAAGCGGGACCGCGTTGGACGCGGTGGGGAATTGTCGCAGTGCGGCTTTGCACGGTTGCGCCGTTGGCACCTTGCGACTATCTTCCGCGCGCGTCGGGCCCCTCCGTTGAGGCGATTTTCCTTTGGGATATCGAAAGTTGGGCTGGGTTCGACTATCGTCCACAGGGGATGGACCGGCAGAGAGACCAAATGGATTCGTTCGAGCTTAACAAGATCATGGGCGCCGTGCTGGGCACGCTGTTGTTCGTCATGGGCGCCGGCTTTGTCGCTGAAGCCATCTACCACCCTATCGAAGACCGCGGCCCGGGCTATGCCCTGCCTGAACCGGAAGCTGCCGAACACGGTGGCGAAACGGCCGCCGCCGAGCCGGAAGTTCCCCTTGGCACGCTGCTGGCCAGCGCCAGCGCCGAGCGTGGCGCGGCCTCCGTCAAGAAGTGCGCCGGCTGCCACAACTTTGCCGAGGGCGAGGCCAACAAGCAGGGTCCGCTGCTATATGGTGTGGTCGGCCGGCCTGAAGGCAGCCACGAAGGCTTTACCTATTCAGATGGCATGATGGCCCATAACGCCGCTGGCGATACCTGGACCTATGAGAACCTCAACCATTTCCTGACCAAGCCGGCCGACTACGTACCCGGCACCAAGATGAACTTCGCCGGTATTCGTACCGCCGAAGAGCGCGCCGACATCCTGGCTTACCTGCAGACCCTGTCGGCTACCCCGGTGCCGTTCCCGGCTGCCGAAGAGGCCGCGGCCGCTCCGGCTCCTGCCGAAGGCGCTGTTGCTCCCGCTGAAGGTGCAGCTGCTCCCGCGGACGCCGCCCCGGCTGATGCTGCAGCGCCTGCCGCCGAGCCGGCTGCCGCGACCGAAACGCCCGCGACTACCGCGTCGGAGACCCCGGTCGAAGGCACACCCGCCCCGACCACGCACTAGGCGGCGGTCTGCCGACCCCATTCACAGAGCCGCGCCCGAACAAGGCGCGGCTCTTTTTTCTTGCCGAGGATTCTCCCATGCTGCTGCTGCACCTGTCCGATGTCGATGAGGCCAGCTGGGCCGAGAAGCTGCGCGCCGAACTGGCCCCCTACCCCGTAGTGCGGCGCGGCGACGCGTTCGATCCGGCCGATGTGCGCTACATCTTCGTCTGGAAGCCCAAGCCTGAGGCATTCGACGGGCTCGATGGTCTCAAGGCCGTGCTGTCGCTGGGCGCCGGCGTCGATGCCCTGATGCAGCATCCGCACCTGCCCGACGCACCCATCGTGCGGTTTGTCGATGCCGATCTCAGCCAGCGCATGAGTGACTATGTGGTCGCCCATGTGACGATGCATCATCGACTCTATACCCGCTTCCGCGCCGACCAGAAGGCGAAGCGCTGGACCCAGCTCTATCCGCCCGCGGCAGCCGAAACCACGGTCGGTATCATGGGCATGGGCGTATTGGGGCAGGACGCGGCCAAGCGCCTGCTGCCGCTCGGCTTCACGCTGCGCAGCTGGAGTCGCACGCCCAAGGCCATCGATGGCGTGGAGGGTTTCGCGGGCATGGAGACCTTCGACGCGTTTCTCGCCGGCACCGATATCCTGGTCAACCTGCTGCCACTGACGCCCGAAACATCGGGCATCCTCAATTACGAAACCTTCGGCAAGCTGCGGCGCGACAAGCTCGATGGCGGTCCCGTTATCGTCAATGCGGCGCGCGGCGGGCATCAGCGCGAGGCCGACATCGTCAAGGCGCTGCGCGACGGCACGCTGGGCGCGGCGAGCCTCGACGTCTTCGAGGTGGAGCCCCTGCCCGCGAGCAGCCCGCTCTGGGACATCGAAAACTGCTACGTCACCCCCCATATCGCGGCGATCAGCAACGAGAAGAGCGGCGTAGCCTATTTCAGCAAGATCATCCGCGACCACGAGGCTGGCCGGCCGTTGATCAACGTGGTGGATCGCGGGCGGGGCTACTAGCGGCGCAAGCATCGAGTGTGCGGCCCCACCCCACCCTCAATCCCTCCCCATCAAGGGGAGGGAGGCGCCAGGTCAGCCCTCAAGGATTGTCTCGATATCGAGACGACAGCTGAGCGGGCTTCCCTCCCCCCTGTGGGGAGGGAATGAGGGTAGGGGTGGGTCACAAGCACCAGGGCCGGCGACCCCGCCGCGCGGTCCCGTCTGTAGCTCAAAGCTCCAGCGCCCAGTATTGGCCGTTGAGGTCGGCGCCAAAGGAGCGGTGGCGTTCCTCGCGGACCAGCGAGAAGCCGGCGCCCTGATAGATGCGGCGTGCCGCGCCCAGGCTATCCTGGGTCCATAGGATAATGCGCCTGTAGCCCGAGGCACGCGAGAAGCGTACGGCCTCCTCGACCAGCCGCTTGCCGATGCCGCGGCCACGGAAAGCCGGCTCGGTATAGAGCATGCGCAATTGCGCGGTTCCCTCCGGCTCGCCCGTCGCCGGGATGATGAACACGGAGCCGGCGACCTGGCTGTCCTGCTCGGCAATCCAGAGCGCCTTGGGCGGGCTGGCGGCAGCAGCTTCGTATTCGGCATAGATGGTGGTGATCAACGCTTCAAATTCGCGGTTCCAGCCTTGCTCCAGATGATAGAGCAGGCCCTGGCGATGGATCAGCCAGCCGATCTCGCCCACGCGCGGGGGGCGAAGGATGAGCGGCGCGTCGCCCGGTTCGCCCAGCAGCGCCTCGATGCGCCGCATGGCGCCAACCAGGTCGCGGCGGCCGAATTCATCGAGCGGTTCGAGCAGGCCATTGGCCGCGACGGCGTCGCTCATTTCGTCGAGATGGCGGAACATGGCGTCGCCCTCGGGCGTCAGGGCCAGCGGCACCTGTCGCCGGTCGCTGCTGCGCGGCAATGACGCGACGACGCCCTGGTCCATCAGGCGCCAGACCAGCCGGCTGAACTGGCCGCGGTCCATGTCCAGTTCCTCGGCAATGGTCGAGGATGTGGCATGGCCACGCTTGCCCAGTTCGTAGATCACCCGGGCCTCGCTCAGGCTGTGCGGGCTCTTGTGCATACCCTCTTCAAGCAGGCCGATGATGCGGGTGTAGAAACGGTTGAAGGCGCGCACCTGCGCGATATCGGCGGCCCGGACGGACATCGGCCCGACTCCATAGTGAACTGTTGACACAGTCAACTATATAGTTGTCGGAGTCAACTATGCCGGATAGCGCTGTTTGAGCACGCCATAGACGGCGCGAATGCCTTGATCGGTGCCACCCGCCGGGCGCCCCGGCCGCGCCTCCGGCGCCCAGCCGAAAATGTCCAGGTGCACCCAGGCCGCGGCGTTGGCCACGAAGCGGCGCAGAAACAGGGCGGCCGTGACCGACCCGGCAAAGCCACCGCTGCTGGCATTGTTCACGTCGGCGATCTTGGAGCTCATCATGGCGTCGTAGGGCGACCAGAGCGGCATCTGCCAGAGCGGATCGTCGGTGGCCGCGCCGGATGCCATCAGGTCGCGGGCCAGGGTGTCGTCGGTGCTGTAGAGCGGCGGCAGGTCGGGGCCGAGCGCGACGCGGGCGGCGCCAGTCAGGGTGGCCATGTCGAGCAGCAGTTCTGGCCTTTCTTCATCGGCCAAAGCCAGCGCGTCGGCCAGGATCAGCCGTCCTTCGGCATCAGTATTGCCGATTTCGACCGTCATGCCCTGGCGCGAGGCGAGCACGTCACCGGGGCGGAATGCGGCGCCGGCGATCGAATTTTCGACGATGGGGAGCAGCACGCGCAGGCGCAGGCGCAGCTTGGCCGACACGATGGCATGGGCCAAACCCAGCACATTGGCCGCGCCGCCCATATCCTTTTTCATCAGCAGCATGCCGGAAGCCGGCTTGATATCGAGGCCACCGGTATCGAAGGTCACGCCCTTGCCGACCAGGGTAACCTTGGGATGGCGGATATCGCCCCAGCTCAGGTCGATGAGCCGCGGCGCCTGCGCACTGGCGCGGCCCACCGCATGGATCATCGGGAAATTGGCCCGCAGAAGCTCGTCGCCTGATGTCACCTTGATCTTCATCTTGTGGGCGGCGGCAAAGGCGCGGATTTCCCGCTCGAAGGCGTCGGGACCCAGGTCGTTGGCCGGCGTGTTGATGAGATCGCGCGCCAGCACAGCCGCCTCGACGAGGCGTGTGACTTCGTCGGCGTCGGCGCGGCCGGGAACGGCCAGCCTGGGTGCGACCCGGCCCTTGCGGTAACGGTCGTAGCGGTAGGCACCGAGCTGGAATCCGATGGCGGCAAGCGTGGGGTCGCCATAGGCGCCTTCGAGGCGATAGGTGCCCGGCCCGAGGGTCGCGCCGGCAAGGCCGGTGACGAGGGCCGGACGATCGATAGCCTCGCCCAGGCCGAACAGGTAGCCCGAGAGACTGCCGTCGCCCCCCGGCAGCGCCAGGAGCCGGCCGCGCTGGCCGGCAAAGCCATTGGCATCGGCCCAGGCCTGCTGCGCCTGGGGGAGTGCGGCGTCTGTCAGCCCGCCCTCCTCGACGCAGATCAGCGGCGTGATTTTGGTCCTGGGCATGACGACTCCGGCGTGGTGGAACCCTTCTTGTACCGGGCCGGGCCTGCTGCGGCAACGCGCGCAGGCCGCGACTTTAACCGGCTGTTAGGGTTAATGATTTATTGAACCTCTATCGTGCCGCCTGGCTCGAGGAGTTGCTCGTGACGTCGCTGAACCGCCTTTACCAACCACTGCGCACCCTGCTGCTGGCCGGCGTCGCGGTCGTGGCGATCAGCGCCTGCGCCTCCAACCGGGGCAGCATGCCGTCGCCTGATTATTCGGGCATGCCGGCCAGCCAGAGCCAGCAAAGCCTCGCAGAGCTCACGGCCCGCTACAAATCCAATCCCAAGGACAAGGCCACCGCCATCTATTACGCTGCCGCGCTGCGCGCCGTGGGGCAGAGCCAACAGGCGGTCTCGGTGCTGGAAATCAGCATGGGCCAATATCCCGGGGATCCCGATATTGCGGTGGCCTATGCCAAGGCCCTCACCGCCGAAGGGCGGTTCGAGCAATCGCTGCAGGTGCTCGACAATGTCATCCGTCCGGAAGCGCCGGACTGGAATGCCCTGCTCGTCAAAGGCGCGACGCTCGACCAACTGGGTCGCAATCCCGAGGCGCGCGCGCTCTACGCCCAGGCCCTGGTCTATGCACCGGGCGAGGCCTCGATCGAGGCAAATATGGGCCTGAGCTATGCCATGACCAACGAATTGCCGGCCGCCGAACAGCATCTGCGGCTGGCCGTACAGATGCGGGGCGCCACGAGCCGGATACGCCAGAACCTGGCGCTGATCGTGGGCCTGCAGGGCCGCTTTGAGGAATGCCGCGCGATCTACGCGGCCGAGCTGCCGCCCGAGCAGGTCGAGAGCAACATGGCCTATGTGCGGGCCCTGCTCACCCAGCAGAACCGCTGGGACCTGATCGACAAGGGCTAACGAACCGGAGCCGATCCATGGCCGCCAGTATCAACCGCTGGAACCTCTACGAGCAGCCAATCGCCTCGCAGATGGAATATCGCCAGGCACGCCGGGCGGAAGCCCGGGAAATGATGGGCAAGACCGCGCAACTGGCGAGTAGTTTCGCCTCGATATCGTCCAGCAGGGTCATCGAAGAAGGCAACCTGTTCTCGCGCATGGCCACCGAACGCATGATGGGCCAACGCGTCTCCAAGAGCGCGTGAGCCTCAGCCGCCACCAACCGCGCTGGCCACCGGGCCGCCGAACACCTTGAGCATGGCCGGCGCCAGGATGACGATGAACAGCACCGGCAGGAAGAACAGGATCAGCGGCACCGTCAGCTTGGGCGGCAGCGAGGCGGCCTTTTTCTCGGCGTCCATCATGCGGCCTTCGCGACCTTCTTCAGCCATGACGCGTAGCGCCTGGCCCACCGAGGTGCCGTAGCGGTCGGCCTGGATCAGCGCGGTCATCACCGACTTGACGCCATCGAGCCCCGTGCGACGACCCAGATTGTCATAGGCGCGGCCACGATCTTCGAGGAAGGCCAGCTCGGCCGTGGTCAGCGTCAGCTCTTCGGCCAGCTCGACGCTCTGCGCGCCGATCTCCTTGGCCACGCGCTTGAAGGCGTGTTCCATCGACATGCCGGCCTCGACGCAAAGCAGCAGCAGATCGAGACAGTCGGGCCAGGCCCGCTTGATCGACGCCTGGCGCTTGGACGTGGTGTTCCTGAGCATCAGGTTGGGCAGGTAGGCGCCCACGAGCCCGGCGCCGATGGCATAGACCAGATTGAGGTAGAGCGGCCGCTCGCCTGGCGAGAGGAAGACGACATAAACGGCCACGAGCGCGAAAATGACCAGCGGCGTGACAAAGCGCGTGAACAGGAATGTCGTCAGGTGGCCCTGGCCGCGATAGCCGGCCATGGCCAGCTTGTCGACGGTGGCATCGTCCTGGAACGCCTTCTTGAGATCGAAGCGCTCCACCACATTCTTCATATAGGTCTTGGTTTCGGCATTGCGGCGAATACCCCGGCCTTCGGTGACGGTGCCGCCGCGCAGGCGCGCCATTTCCTCGGCGCGCATCTTTTCGCGCTCCAGCGCCACGCGCTTGATGCGATCGCGCATCTCGGACTTGACGATGAAGCTGGAGCCGAAGGTGAAGACCACGGCCGCCATGGAAACGGCGGCCAGGATGGCGATCAGGGAATCACGCTGGGTCAGGAGTTCGATGATGTACACGGCAGCACTCCCGTCTCAGTAATCGAACTGGATCATGCGGTTCATGATGAAGATGCCCAAGGCGAGCATGAACACGCCGACGCCGAGCCAGATATGGCCCAGATCAGTGAAAAACAGCGGCGCCAGGTAGGACGGCGACACCACGCTCACCAGAATGCCGACGACGAAGGGCAGCGAGCCGATAATGCCGGCCGAGGCCTTGGCTTCGGACGACATGGCCTTGATCTTCTGCTTCATCTTCTTGCGGTTGCGCAGCACCTTGGCCAGGTTCCCCAGCGCTTCGCTGAGGTTACCGCCCGCCTGCTGCTGCACGGTGATGAC
>CBFGMY010000008.1:0-40356 GCA_965650055.1 uncultured Devosia sp. | reverse complement strand
GCCAATCATCCGGTCAAGGATCTGACGACCGGAAAGGTGGAAATCACCTCGATGAATCACGGCTTTGCCGTGGACAAGGCCAGCCTGCCATCCGGCGTCACCGAGACCCATATCTCGCTGTTCGACCAGTCCAATGCCGGCCTCAGCGTCGACGGCAAGCCGATCTTCTCGGTGCAGTACCACCCCGAAGCCAGCCCCGGCCCGCGCGACAGCCACTATCTGTTCACGCGCTTCCTCAACCATGTCCGCGCCCAGAAGGGCATGGAGCCGCGCCCCGAATACGTCGCGCCGGCGGCCTAGCGCCACTTCTCCAGCACCGGACCACCCTGCCCGCCGACCGGATCGGTCTTGGGCAGGGCGAGCTTGGCAATGCGGAGATCGGCATCGGGGCGGTCTGCGGGCTCGCCGCGCAAAATGTCCCAGCGTTGGCCTGGCGGATAGGCACCCACGACCAGGAAGTCCCCGTTCGCGGCCAAGCGGCGATGCGTCGTTCCCGCGGGCAGCAACAGCACGTCGCCGGCGCTGACGGTGAATTCGCGGCCATCCGGTCCGCCCAGTTGCAGGGTAGCCGTACCGCCGGCGATGCCCAGGCATTCATGCGCGGTCGAATGATAGTGATGGTAGCCGTAGACCCCTGACCGCCACTGGCTGGGCCAGCCATTGCTGTCGAACAAGGCCTCCATGGCTTCCGCCGTTGCCTCGCCCGCCGCCACGGCCTGCCGATAGATCACCACCGGCAGCGCGGAATTGGGAAAGCGCCCATCATCGGCGAAGTACTCGAAACTGATGCCACTCAAATTGCCGATCATAACCCGCTCCCGTGCTGTGGGGACAACGCGGCATGTCAGCAGGCGTTCAGATCGGAGGCCCGATCTTTTCGTCACGGCAGCTACCCGCTGCGGGTATGGCATAGCCCAGATCAAAGCCGCGCTGGCGATAGGCCGGGCTGGGCGGGGTCAACGCGCGCGGTATGGCTGCGCGCGAGGGCATCTGCGACACATCGCTCCCGGTATTGGTGGAGTCGATCGCCCGGACCATCTGCGGGTCGTGCAACAGCTCTTCGAGGCCGGCCCACTTGGTCCAGGCGCCAGCATAGCAAGCCGCGCGCGCACCAAGCTGCTGCTCGCGGCTGGCGCGCTCGGCGTCGGCAAGGCTGTCCAGCGTGTTGAACTGGTCCAGCGCCGCCAGCACGTGGTGACCATAGGCCAGCCCGATCAGGTAGCCCTCGGCCTTGTGCCCCTGTTCGGGATAGGCCGTGACCAGGTCCTGGTAGGCCGCCATGTCGACATAGACGGTGCTATCATCGGGGCAATAAAAGGTCGCGACGGCCGAGCCGGCCATGCCACAGCCGAGCTCGCGGCTCGACGGCACCATCTTGAGGGTGACCGGCGGGTAATAGACCGCTGCGCTGCGGAAGGCGCGTTCCCAGAAGCCGTTGGCCTCCCGTTCCACCGCCCCCACCAGATCCTCGGGCTTGCCCTCGCCCTTGGCGATGGCGTCGAGCGCCGTCAGCGTCGTATGCGGCAGCGGCTGGGCCACCTGCCCGGTGAGCACCGTCACCGGGTTGATGCCGAAGATCATCACCACCACCACGCCAAGCGCGATCGCACCGGAAAAGCCGAAGCGCCGCACATGCGGCATCACGCCTTCAGGAATACCCAACACTGTGTTTTCCGTCGATTGTATCGTTACACGTTGCCCGAGAACGTATCACAATCGGACGGATTGCCAGAGCGATAACCGCGTTCGAACCAGTTTTTTCGTTGCGCCGATGTGCCATGGTTGAACGTCTTGGGAACGGCAAATCCCTGCATGCGCTTCTGCAGCGTATCATCGCCGATCTGGTTGGCGGCGTTGAGCGCCTCTTCCACGTCGCCATTGTCGAGCAGGTCTTCCTGCCCGGCATAATTGGCCCAGACACCGGCATAGCAATCGGCCTGCAGCTCGACGCGCACCGAATAGGCATTGGCCTCTTCCTGGCTCATCGACTGGCGGCGCTGGTTGAACTCGGGCAGCACGCCGGTAATGTTCTGGATGTGGTGGCCGACCTCGTGCGCCAGCACATAGGCCTGGGCGAAATCGCCCGGCGCGCCGAACTGCTCGCGCAACTGGTCGTAGAAGCTGAGGTCGATATAGACCTTCTCGTCACCCGGGCAATAGAACGGCCCGGTGCTCGAATCGGCGGTGCCGCAGGCGGTATCCACCTGGTTGCTGAACAGCACCACCTTGGGCGCGGGATAGGTCTCGCCCGAGGCCTTGAACACCCCGGTCCACAGATCCTCGGTCTCCTTGACCACGACGCCGACGAAATCGCGCAATTCGGCCTGCTCGCCCGACGTGGGCAACTGGCTCGACGAGCTGGCCGTCGAGCCGCCGCTGCTGGAGTCGCCGGTGAGGATATCGATCGGATTTGTGCCGGTAACCGCCCAGATGATGCCCAGCACCACGACGATGCCGATGACGCTACCGATGCCGCCGCGCGAGCCGCCACCGCCGGTGGGCAGGCGAATGCCGCCACCGCCGCGTCCGAACGGGCTGCCACCCAGGCCACCGCCCATCCCGCCGCCCTGGCTGCGACGGTCCTCGATGTTCGAACTCTGCTGCCTGCCGCGCCATTTCATGGTGGTGTTCTCCGAATTATCCTCAGCCTAGCAACAAGCCGGATTCATGCAATCGGTTCCTGCGCGCATGTGCGAGCGCGGTTATCTTCGGGCCCGCAAAGCCCCGCTGTCACAATTTGACCGCTCGGTCAAAATTCCATAGCCTCCGCTCGCCGCCGTCATCCCAGCGTCACCTGCGGGCGGCAAGAGCATGCACGCTCCGCCGGAGCGACACGCCGGACCGATGAGTCCACCATCCGGGAGCGCGGCGCCCCCGGGACCTGTTCAGCCACTGGACACTTCAGGGAGACAACACATGAATTTCCTGCCTAAGATTTCTCGACGCACATTCCTCGCGGGCTCCGCGAGCGTGGGAGCCATGGCCGCAATGCACCCCTTCGCCGCCCTGGCCCAGGCCAACCAGGCACATCTGCGCATCATGGAAACCACCGACCTGCACGTCGCCGTGTTCCCCTATGACTATTATGCCGATGCGCCAAACGAGACGATGGGCCTGGCCCGCACGGCCTCGATCATCGAGGGTATCCGCGCGGAAGCCGGCAATTCCATGCTGGTCGACAATGGCGACATCATCCAGGGCAACCCGATGGGCGACTACATCGCCTATGAGAAGGGCCTCGAGGACAATGTGCACCCGATCATCGCAGCGATGAACACGCTTGGCTATGAAGCTGCGACCCTGGGCAACCACGAATTCAACTATGGCCTCGAATATCTCGACACGGCCTTGTCGGGCGCCAATTTCCCCTTCGTCTCGGCCAACCTGGTCAAGGGCGAGCTGGCCGCCGACCCGCTCAGCGACGAGACCTACATCCAGCCCTACCTGATCGTCGAAAAGGAACTGACGGACGGCTCGGGCGCCACCAAGACCATCAAGATCGGCCTCATCGGCTTCCTGCCACCACAGATCATGACCTGGGACGCGACCCACCTCACCGGCAAGGTGAACACGCGCGACATCGTCGAGACCGCGACCGCATACGTGCCCAAGATGAAGGAAGAAGGCGCCGACATCATCGTCGCGCTCTCCCATTCCGGCATTGCCGCCGATCAGGTGACCGGCGCCGAGAACGCCTCGCTGCAACTGGCTGCCGTCGAAGGTATCGACGTGGTCCTGACCGGCCACCAACACCTGGTTTTCCCCGGTCCGGACTATGAAGGCGTCGAAGGCGCCGACATCGCGGCCGGCACGCTGGCCGGCAAGCCTGCCGTCATGGCCGGCTTCTGGGGCTCGCATATGGGCCTGATCGACCTGCTGCTCGAGCAGGATGCCGCGGGCAAGTGGACCGTGGTGTCGCACACGTCCGAAGCCCGCCCGATTTTCGAACGCGTCGACGGCAAGGTGAACCCGCTGGTCGAGAGCGAGGCCGAAGTGACCGAGGCCGCCCAGACCGAGCACGACGAGACGCTCGAATATGTGCGCCGCGCCGTGGGCGAGACATCCGCGCCGCTCCATTCCTATTTCGCGCTCGTCGCCGACGATCCGTCGGTGCAGATCGTGAGCCAGGCCCAGACCTGGTACGTGGCGCAAATGCTTGATGGCACCGAGTGGGAAAGCCTGCCTCTGCTGTCGGCGGCAGCCCCCTTCAAGGCCGGTGGCCGCGGTGGTCCGGAATACTATACCGACGTGCCTGTCGGCCCGGTGGCGATCAAGAACGTCGCCGACCTTTACCTCTATCCCAACACCATCCAGGCGCTGGTGGTCACCGGCGCCGAGGTCAAGGACTGGCTGGAGCGCTCGGCCGGCATCTTCAACCAGATCGAAAAGGGCGCCAAGGATGCGGACCTGATCAACCCGGACTTCCCGTCCTACAATTTCGACATCATTGACGGCGTGACCTACAAGATCGACCTCACCCAACCGTCGAAATATTCGAGCGACGGCAAGGAAGTGACCAACCCGGACGCCAACCGCATCGTCGACCTGCAGTTTGACGGTGCACCGATCGACCCGGAAGCCAAGTTCGTCATCGCCTCCAACAACTATCGCGCCGGCGGCGGCGGCTCGTTCCCGGGCACGGGTGCCGACCATATCGTCTTCAAGGGTCCCGATACCAATCGCGACCTGATCGTGCGGTTCATCGTCGAAAACGGCACGATCAACCCCAAGGCCGACAGCAACTGGTCGCTCGCCCCCATCGGCGACACTACGGTGCTGTTTGCCACCGGGCCCAAGGCGGCAGAACATCTGGCCGACGTGACGGCCGTCAAGATCGAGGCGACCGGCGAGACCAATGCCGACGGCTTCGGGCTCTATCGCATCACGCTCTAGACCTGCCGGGGCGGCCCATGGGTCGCCCCGCTCTTTCGAAGGGACCACCATGCGCCTGGCCACTGTCGCCGCCTTGCTCGCCCTGCTCTGGTCGCCCGCCCAGGCGCAGGACCGCACGCAATACGTGCTGGCCATCAGTTGGCAACCGGCCTTCTGCGAGACGCGGCCGGACAAGCCCGAATGCGAGAGCCAGACGGCAGATCGGTTCGACGCGAGCCACTTCGCCTTGCACGGCCTCTGGCCGCAGCCACGCTCGCGCGACTATTGCGGGGTGGACGAAGCGACGGTGCGCGCCGACAAGGATGGCGACTGGAGCCAATTGCCCGCACCCGAGCTTCCAGCCGACCTGTGGGCAGACCTGCAGGTCGCCATGCCCGGCACCCAATCGGCCCTGGAGCGGCACGAATGGATCAAGCACGGCACCTGCTACGAGGGCGACGCCGAAGCGTATTTCGCCGACTCGCTCGATATGCTCGCGGCGATCAACGACAGCGCCGTGGCCGAGCTCTTTGCCGCCTCGATCGGCAAGCGCATTACACAGACCGAGATCCGCGCCGCCTTCGATGCCGCCTTTGGCCCAGGTGCGGGTGAACGGGTGCGGCTGAGCTGCGCCGATGACGACGGCCGGCGGCTGATCAGCGAACTGACCATCGGCCTGACCGGCGATATCCAGGGCCCCGCCAGCATTGCCGACCGCCTGCTCGAGGCCCGGCCCACCGATGGCGGCTGCGATGGCGGTGTGGTCGACGCCGTGGGGCTGCAATAGCACCGCCGCCGGGAGACGGGCGCTAGCCCTCGAGGGCAGCATCCAGCCTTTGACGCAGTTGATGAAGGCTCTGCCGCATGGCATCGCCCGCGCCGGGTTCGCTGCCCAGCGCCTTGCCGACGGCGAGCGGCACGGCCATGGCCCTGGCCCGCAGCGCCCGGCCCTCCTGGGTCAGGAAGATCCGCACCTGCCGCTCGTCCTCATCATCGCGCTGGCGCCGCAACAGCCCCCGCCCTTCGAGCCGCTTGAGCAGGGGGGTAATCGTGCCGGAATCGAGGAACAGCTTGTCCCCCAGCCCCTTGACGGTGAGGCCATCGCTTTCCCACAGCACCAGGAACACCAGGTATTGCGGGTATGTCAGACCCAGGGCGTCGAGCCGTGGCTTGTAGAAGCGGGTAAAGGCGTGCTCGGCCGCGTAGACGGCAAAGCACAGCATCGAGTCGAGTTTGAGCGGATCAGCCTGCTCGGTCATGCGCCTACCCTCCTGTTGCCTGGCAAATTAGCATGCATTTTTCTATTGCACACAATTCAATTGTGCACTATGTAATTTTCACGCCTGACCATTCAACGCCTTTCACGGAGCATCCGATGTCGATCAAATCCGCTATTTATACAGCTCACGCCCAGACCACCGGCGGCCGCACCGGCACCGGCGCGACCAATGATGGCCGCCTGTCGGTGACGCTGGACACGCCCAAGGAAATGGGCGGCAATGGCGGGGCCGGCACCAATCCGGAGCAGCTCTTCGCCATCGGCTACTCGGCCTGCTTCCAGGGTGCCCTCAAGGCCGTGGCGCGCGGCGAAAAGGTGAAGATCCCGGATGAAGCCACCGTCGATGCCGCGGTTTCTTTCGGCGAAAACGCCAAGGGTCCGGGCTTTGCCATCTCCGCCGAACTCAAGATCTCGGTGCCTGGCTTCGAGCGCAGCGTGGTCGAAGACCTGGTCGCCAAGGCCCACCAGATCTGCCCCTATTCCAACGCCACGCGCGGCAATGTCGATGTGACGCTGACCGTCCTTTAACGTTTCGCCAACCGCGACCTGCAACGGCCGCCCGCTTCTAACGGGCGGCCGTAACCTTGTGCGGATGCCGTCCGAATAGGATGCCAACAGCCAGCCGGGGATCCACATGGCCATTGGTACCGACTATCCGCGCCCCATAACCGTCAACGGCTATGTCTGCCGCAATTGCGATGACGTGGCCAACGCCAAGCGCAATATCGACCCGGCGGCGCCAACTGGCATCGAACCGTCCGCCGTGACCTTCGGCGGCAGCCTGGGCGAAGTGCAACGCCCTGCCGCGGCGGCCGCGTTTCGCCTGCTCGATCGCTACGCCTGAACAATACCGGAAACTTAACGCTGCCGATTCATCGGCGGGAAAGGCCCGCGGCATAGGCTGCCCGGGCCATCCTGCCGGAGCGCCGCCTTGACCGTCCCTGCCCTCGCCATCTCGCGCCTGACCAAGAGCTTCGACCGGCCCGTGGTTGTCGATCTCGACCTCACCATCCGCGCCGGCGAGTTCTATGCGCTGCTCGGCCCCAACGGCGCGGGCAAGACCACCATCCTGCGCATGGTGGCCGGGCTGTTGCAGCCTGACCGGGGCGACATAGCCATTTTCGGCATCGATGCGCGGCGCGATCCCATCGCCGCCAAGCGCGTCGTCGCCTGGGTGTCGGACGAGCCTATGGTCTATGACCGGCTGACCCCGCTCGAATATCTCGAATTCGTCGCCGGCCTCTGGCAGATCGACGGCCGTACCGCCCAGGCCAAGGCCAATGAGCTGATCGACTGGCTGGGCCTGCGGCCGCACGCCAATGAACTGTGCGGCGGCTTCTCCAAGGGCATGCTGCAAAAGGTGGCGCTGGCCGGCGCCTTGGTGCACGACCCGCAGCTGATCATCCTCGATGAACCCCTGACCGGCCTCGACGCCGGCTCCGCCCGCCAGGTCAAGGACGTGCTGCTCGGCAAGGTGCGATCGGGCGTCACGGTGATCATGACCACCCATATTCTCGAAGTCGCCGAACGCATGGCCGAACGCATTGGTGTCATCAACCAGGGCCGGCTCATCGCCGAGGGTACCCTGGCCGAGCTGCGGACGCGCATCGGGCGCGAATCGAGCCTCGAGGATATCTTCCTCGACCTCGTGGCAGAGGGTGCCGAAGTCGCATGACGTTTGCGCCCGCCTCGCTCCCCTGGTTCGCCCGGCATGAACTGACGCTGGCCTGGCGCGAGCTCGTCGCCATGCTCACCGGCGGCAGCCGGACGCGGGGCGTCGGCCTCGTGATCTTTCTGGGCATCGTGGTCATCGTGCTGCATCTGCTGGCCTATGGCGTCGTGGCGCGCTGGGCCGCCGGCGGTATCGCCTCGGATGCGGAAAGCCTCGTCATGCTCACGGGCACCGGCCTGCTGTTCTGGACGGTGATGCTGTCGCAGGCGCTCGAAGCGGTCACCCGCATCTATTATGGCCGCTCCGACCTTGATCTGATCCTCTCGTCGCCCGCCTCGTCTCGGCGCCTGTTCGCCATCCGCACCGGCGCGGTGGCGCTGAGCAGCGTGGCCCTGACTGGCCTCCTCGCCAGCCCGCTGATCAACATGCTGGCGGTGTTCGACGGACGACGCTGGCTGGCCGCCTATGGCGTGGTCATCGCCATGGCCGCCATCTCGACGGCCCTTTCGGTCGGCATCACCATGCTGCTGTTCAAGCTGGTGGGCCCGCGGCAGACACGGTTCATCTCGCAGATCGTGGCCGCCGTCATCGGCGCGGGCTTCGTTATCGGCGTGCAGGCCGGGGCGATCCTCTACTATGGCGATTTCTCGCGCCTTGCCCTGTTCCAGTCGAAAGCCGTCATCGAGGCCGCCCCTGGTATCGACAGTCCGCTCTGGCTGCCGGCCAAGGCCGCCATGGGCGATACCGGCGCCCTGCTGACCATGCTGACGGTCGGGTTCGGCGCGCTGGTGCTGGCCATTGCCGTCTCGGCCTCGAGCTACGGACGCCTCGCCATCTCCGCCGCCGGGCTCAACCACATTGCCAGCCAGCGGAAGCCGTCGACGCGGGCATTCCGTCCGGCCTCACAGCGACACGTGCTGCGAGTCAAGGAATGGCGGCTACTGCAGCGCGACCCGTGGCTGCTGTCGCAGACGCTGATGCAGATCCTCTACCTGGCGCCGCCCGCTTTGCTGTTGTGGATGAATTTCGGCAATGACGCCGGCGCCTTCGTCGTGGTCGTGCCGGTGCTGATCATGGCCGCGGGGCAATTGGCGGGCGGACTGGCCTGGCTCGCCATATCGGGCGAGGACGCCCATGACCTCGTGGTGACGGCGCCAGTGTCGCCGCGCACCGTGCTGGTGGCCAAGATCGAGGCTGTGCTGACGGTGATTGCCATCGTGCTGGCGCCGCTGCTGCTGTTGATGGCCCTGTCCTCGCCAGGCATGGCGCTGATCACCGCCATCGGCGCCGCCTTATCGGCGGGATCGGCGACGGCGATCCAGCTCTGGTTCCGCGTGGTCGCCAAGCGCTCGATGTTCCGCCGCCGGCAGGTCGCGTCCCGCGCCGCCACGCTGAGCGAGGCCTTTGCCTCGATCATGTGGGCCGGCACGGGCGCCTTGCTGGCAGGGGGCGGCGCCTGGCTGGCCATCGCGCCGGCCAGCGTGGCGGTGCTCGTGCTGATTGTCGCCAGGCTGATCAGCCCGCGCCGGGCCTAGCCCAGCCGGGCCAGGTTTGGATCGGGCTCGCGGAGCATGGCGGAAAGACCGATCCCCGCCAGGGACAGCGCCGGCAGCAGGGCACCGACCCAGCCCAGATCATCCGGCGTGCCGTATTGCAGCACCAGCCCGCCGATCAGCGAGCCGCCGGCAATGCCAAGATAGAGTGCCGAGGCGTTGAGCGACAGCACCAGGGGCGCATTGCTGGGCGAGAGGCTCAGCAGGTAGCTCGATTGCGCCGGTGGGAAAGCCCAGCCGGTGGCGCCCCACAGCACGATCAGCGCGAAGAAGCCGGGCCCTACTATGGGTGTGGGCAGGTGGGCCACCGGCGAAATCGCCACCAGCATCAACCCATTGAGGACCACCGCGCCGATAACGGTCGGGCGGGCGCCGATCCGGTCGGCCAGCTGACCGCCGGCGGCATTGCCAAAGGCCGCGCCGATGCCAAAGGCCAGCAGGACGGCCGGAACCAGTTCGCGCGGCAGCCCGATCGACTGGATCGTGACGACCGCCAGATAGATGATGACCGTGAAAGCCCCGGCCAGATTGAGCAGCGTGGTGAGGAGCGCACCCGGCACTCCCGGCAGGGCAACTGCGGCAATGCGCTGGCGCAGGGTCAGCTGGGCGCCACGCAAGCCGGCCGGCAGCATGACCCAGATGGAAGCCGCAGCGATGACGCCGAAGCTGGCGACCATGAAATAGCTGCCGCGCCAGCTCACCAACCCGGCAACCAGCGCCCCCAGCGGCGCGCCAAAGGCCACGGCCATGGTGGTGCCGCCGACAATGACCGAGATGGCCCGGGCGCGGTGATCGACCGACGAGATGGCGACGCCCGTGGCCTGCGCGGTTGCGGTATAGAGACCCGCCGAAAACGCCATGAGAATGCGGGCTGCCATGAGATCGGCATAGCCCTGCGAGAAGCCGGCCCAGACAGCGCCGGCCGCAAACAGCAAGGCCGTAATGGTCAGCGTGCGGCGCCGGTCGGCCGTGCCGGTGAGGGCGGCGAGGACCGGTGACCCGAAGGCATTGGCCAGCGCAAAGGCCAGAACCAGGTAGCCCGCCTGCGTCAGGGTCACACCGGTGGAGTCGGCAATCTGGGGCAACAGGCTCGAAATGGCGAAGCTCTCGACGCCGATGGCGAAGGTGCCCACCGCCAGCCAAACAAGACGGATATCCATGGGAAAAGTCCTTGTTCAAAATTCATTGAACAATTGAACCTCACACGCGGACGTGTCAATGACCTTGTCCAACACTTATTGAACTATCTGGGCAGAACGGCTAAATACCAGCCATGACACTGCCGCATCCCGACGCCGACCAGATATCGCTTCCCATCGTGCTCGCCGCCCTGGGCGACGAAACCAGGCTGGCCATCATCGGCTGCCTGGCGCAGTGCGAAGCGACCAACGGGCTGGTTTGCGGACAGCTGGGCGGGCTGACCTCCAAGACCAACCTCACCTATCACGTGGCCAAGCTGCGCGAGGCGGGCCTGGTCAATGTGCGACCCGAGGGCACCAAGCGGCGGGTGACGCTGCGCCGCGAAGCCCTCAACAGCCGCTTCCCGGGCTTCCTCGACGCGGTCATCGCCAGTGCGATCGAAATGCCGCTGGTGGACATCACGCTCAAACAGCTGCACGAAACGCAGGACTAACTGCACGGTGCACCATGGGCGATCTGAGTTTCCGCGACGCTGTTCCCGCCGACATCGCCACCATCATCACCCTCAGCCATGACGGCGATGCGCGCGGCAGGGACACCCCACCGCTCGATCCGGCAACGCTCAGCGACCCGCGCTACCGCGCCGCCTTCGATGAGATCAGCGCGGACGCCAACCACCGCCTGATCGTGGCCGAGAGAAACGGCGAGGTCGTCGGTACCATCCAGATCAGCATCATCCCCGGCATGCCCAGATTCGGCATGAAGCGGGGCCTGCTGGAAAACGTCCATATCCGCGCCGACCAGCGCGGCTCGGGCCTGGGCACCCAGATGGTAAGCTGGGCCATCGAGCGCTGTCGCGAAGCGGGATGCGGGCTGATCCAGCTGACATCAAACAAGGTGCGCCTCGACGCTCACCGCTTCTACGAGAAACTCGGCTTCACCAGGAGCCACGAAGGCTTCAAGCTGATGCTGTAGGGCATTCAGCCAAAGCGATAATGTCGCGAGTGACTTGACCCCTGGTGGTCGGGTTTGCTTCCCTGACGCAGGGCGTCGCGGCTGGTCCGCGACGCTGGTTCATCCGCCCGGAGGGCGCAATGGCCGACACCAATACCAAGAGCCGCACCGACACCGTCCTGAAGCCGGCGAGACCGCCGCTGCACAAGGTGATCCTGCTCAACGACGACTTCACCCCGCGCGAATTTGTCGTGCGGCTGCTCAAGGCCGAGTTCCGGGTGCCGGAGGCGCAGGCCAACGTCATCATGCTGACCGCGCACACCAAGGGCGCCTGCGTGGTCGCCGTCTTCACCAAGGAAATTGCCGAGGAAAAAGCCACCCGCGCCACCGACTTCGCGCGCCAACACGGCTTCCCGCTGCTGTTCAGCACGGAGCCCGAGGAATAGGGATAGCCCCTCCTTTGGAGGAAAGGCAAGACCTCACGCCGTGCCGAAGCGCAGTCTGGATTTTTCGCGCTTCTTTTCCGCCTCGACTTCGCGATCCTTGGGCGGCGCATTGGTTTCCAGCGACTTGAGCAGCTTGCGGACCACCTTTTCGATGTCCTCCACCGCCTCATGGAAAGCCGCTTCGTTGGCGTGGGACGGAGCGCTGTAGCCGGAAATCTTGCGCACGAACTGCAGCGCCGCATCGTGCATTTCGTTGCGCGTGGCGGGGGGCTCGAAATTGAACAGTGGCTTGATGTTGCGGCACATGGGACGAACTCCGGTCTCTGGCGGGAAACGCTACACCGCGTCGATGTTTCCCGCCAAGCCATCAGGCGAGGCCCGCGAACGGGTCCCGCCAGGCGTCGATGGCGTTGAGCCGGTCATGCCAGGCCACGATGTTGCGATAGCCATCGACCGGGATTTGCCCGCGCTCGGCAAAGGGCAGCGCCGAGGCCACGCGGAAATCGGCATAGGTCAGGCGATCGCCCACCAGCCATTCGCGACCGGCCAGAGCGGCATCGAGAATCGCCGCATAGCGGTGGAAGTCCCGGCCGATCCCGGCCACCACCGCCGGATCGGCCGGCCCCATCCAGGACACCGCCGTGTGATTGTGCCAGACCAGCCCCGCCCCGGCGACGGTGAAATGATGGGCGCTCCAGCTCACCCATTGCATGATGTCGACGGCGTGGTCGTCGGGCCAGAAATCGCCACCGGCAAGGCGCGACAGGCGCATCGCGATGGCATCGGCTTCCCACAAGGGCTTGCCATCCTCGACCAGCAACGGCGCCAGCGAATTGGGGTTGAGCGGCAGGAACGCTTCCCGATCGGCGCCCATGGGCTCGTAGCGGTTGAGCTCGACGGGGGAGCGCAGGTGCCGCGCCACGGCCACCGCAATGCGCGGATTGATGTTGTGGGTGTAATAGAGTTTCCGCTCGACCATCACGACCTCCGCGCGAAAAAGGCGGAACGGTCCTGCCCGGTGACGCTGTGGCTTTCGTCCAGCAGCGGCCGGATTTCGAGACTGACCAGCCCTTCCAGCGGACCCGGCGCCGCGACGGCAATGGCCTCATCCATGTTGGCGGCCTCGATGACCATGAAACCGGCAACCAGCTCCTTGGTTTCGGCATAGGGACCGTCGATGCGCGTGGTCCTGCCATTGACCTGGCGGAGGTGAACCCCGGCTTCCGGCCCCTGCAACGGGCTGGCCATGTAGAGCTTGCCGGCCTCAAACAGCGTGTTGTCGCCTTCGATGCAGGCGTCCTTGATCGCGACGCTTTCCGCCTCGCTCAACGTATGGGGACCGGCGCCGGCATAGACGATGCAAAGATATTTCATTGGGCATTCCTCCATCTGATGCATCTAGTCGATGCCGGCAGGGCGGGATCGACATGATGGTCAGAATTTTTCTGCCTGTCTTGCTCAATGGCTGCCGAACACCGACACTGGCGCATCGAACTTGTAGTGGTGCTTGAATGGCTTACGGCGTGCATGCCTATGTGGATGACCCGCGCAATGCGGACATCCTGATCGCAGTCAACGACACGCTGGTACCGCGCAGCCAGGCTGTCGTCTCGGTGTTTGACTCCGGTTTCGTGCTCGGGGACGGCGTCTGGGAGGGGCTGCGGCTGCACCAAGGTGGCATTCCGTTTCTATGGGCGCACCTCGAACGGCTCTATGAGGGCGCCAAGGCGCTCGACTTCTCGGTCGGGCTGACACCGGATGCGTTGGTGAAACGCATCTTCGATTGCCTGGCCGCCAACGGCATGACCGATGGCGTCCATATCCGCCTCATGGTCACGCGCGGTATCAAGGCGACGCCCTACCAGGATCCGCGGGTCACCATTGGGGACGCGACCATCGTCATCATCCCCGAATACAAGGCGCCCTCGCCCAAGCCGGACGGCATTTCGCTCTTCACCTCGACCATCCGGCGCACGGCGCCCGATATGCAGGACCAGAAGCTCAATTCTCATTCCAAACTCAACTGCATCCAGGCCTGTATCCAGGCGGCCAAGGCCGGGGCCGACGAGGCGCTGATGCTCGATCCGCAGGGCTTCGTGGCGACCTGCAATTCGACGCACTTCTTCATCGTGCGGCGCGGCGAGGTGTGGACCTCGACCGGCGATTACTGCCTGGGCGGCATTACCCGCGGCAACATCATCCGCGTGGCGGAGGCGGCCGGCATCACCGTGCGGCAGAAGAATTTCTCGCTGACCGACGTCTATGGCGCCGACGAAGCCTTCGTCACCGGCACCTTTGCCGGACTGACCGCCGTGCGCGAGGTCGATGGGCGCCGCATGGGCCACCCCCTGACCGGGCCGGGTCCAATCCCCGGCGAGATGACGCTGCGCCTGCAGGGGCTCTATCGAGAGCTGATCGACCGGGAGATCTACCGGCCATGACCATCCGCCGTATCGCCATGTGGTCAGGCCCGCGCAATCTGTCGACTGCCATGATGCGCGCCTTTTCGTCCCGGCCCGATTGCGCGGTCAGCGACGAGCCGTTCTACGCCGCCTATCTCGCGGCGACCGGCATTATTCATCCGATGAATGCCGAGGTCCTGGCCAGCCAGCCGCAGGACCCCCATCGCGTGGCCGCCGACATGCTGGGGCCGGTGCCAGGAGGCAAGACGGTCTGGTATCAGAAGCACATGGCCCATCACATGATCGAGGGCTTCCCGCTCGACTGGATGGATGGCGTTACCAATGTGTTCCTGCTGCGCAGCCCGGAGCGCGTGCTCGCCTCCTATGCGCAGAAGCGCGAGGATGTAGCCCTGCGCGACATCGGCTTTGCCGAGCAGGCCATGCTGTTCGACCGCGTCGCCGACCGGCTGGGCGAGGCGCCTGTCGTGGTCGACTCCGAGGATGTGCGCCGCGATCCGCGCGGCACCTTGTCAGCGCTCTGCGCGGCGATCGACCTTGATTTCACCGAGGCCATGCTCAGTTGGCCCAAGGGGCAGCACCCCGACGACGGCGTGT
Source organism: uncultured Devosia sp. (assembly GCA_965650055.1). Taxonomy (GTDB): domain Bacteria; phylum Pseudomonadota; class Alphaproteobacteria; order Rhizobiales; family Devosiaceae; genus Devosia. Next base: position 25,423 of record CBFGMY010000008.1, on the reverse strand, counting down.
GGGCGCCACACTGGTATGGCGCCATCTTCGACACGACCGGCTTCGCCCCGCCCGACGAAAAGGCCATCACCCTGCCCGACCATCTGCGGTCGATCGCTGATGAAGCGCGGCCATTCTACGAGCGAATGGCCGCGCACAAGGGCTGACGGGTCAGAGGCTGACCCACTGCCCGGATTTGCCCGACGCCAGGATGGCGTCGCAGACCCGGTTGGTTTCGAGCGCCTCGCGGAAGGTCGGCGCTGCCGGCTTGCCGGTGCGCAAGCCATCGAGGAAATCGGCCACCTGGTGGGTGAAGGAATGCTCGTAGCCAATGATGAGGCCGGGCACCCACCATTTGCCCAGATAGGGATGGTCACCGTCGGTGACCAGGATATTGGTCCAGCCGCGCTGCGCGCCTGACACCGAATGGTCGAAGAACTGCACACGGTTGAGATCGTGCAGGTCCCAGGCCAGCGAGCCCTTCTCGCCATTGATCTCCAGCGTGTAGCCCGCCTTGTGGCCGCGGGCATAGCGGGTGGATTCGAACGTGCCCAGCGAGCCATTGGCGAAGCGGGTCAGCACGGCCGCTGCGTCGTCGATGCCGACAGGCCTGTTCTCGCCCGTCACCGCGTCCTTGCGCTCCTTGATGAAGGTCTCGGTCATCGCCGTCAGCGAGGTGATACCGCCATTGATCCAGATCGCCGTATCGAGGCAATGGGCCAGGAGATCGCCCGTGACGCCCGAGCCAGCCGCCTCGACATCGAGCCGCCAGGTGGCCGCGCCGCCCTGCGGCACGTCAGGTGAGATAGTCCAATCCTGCAGGAACTTGGCGCGGTAGTGGAAGATCGTGCCCAGACGCCCTGACTCCACCATCTGCTTGATCAGCATGACGGCCGGGACGCGCCGGTAATTGTACCAGACCATGTTGGCGACGCCGGCCTTTTCGACGGCGTCGACCATCGGCTTGCCCTCGGCCTCGGTGCGGGCCAGCGGCTTCTCGCTCAGCACCATCTTGCCGGCCTTGGCCGCGGCGATGGCGATTTCGGCATGCAGGTCATTGGGCACGCAGATATCGATAGCGTCGATGTCGGCGCGCTGGACCATGTGGCGCCAGTCGCTTTCCTGGCTCTCATAGCCCCAGGCCCCGGCGAAATGGCGGACCTTGCTGACATTGCGGGCGGCCACGGCCTTGAGCACCGGGCGATAGCCGGTATCGAAGAAGTGGGAGACATTGGCCCAGGCATTGGAATGAGCGCGGGCCATGAAGCCATAGCCGACCATGCCGATATTGAGTTGTTTGGTCACCGCACTCTCCCCTACTCGCGCCAGCCATGCGCATCGCGCACCGACACCATGGCACCCAGCACCTTGTTCCAGGTGCCCTGCTGCTCCATCACCCCATTGGGGAACATGCAGCCGTCCCAGCAGATGTGGCGCATATTTCTGGTGAGGTTGCCGCCGCCATCGCGCAGCCAGTAGCCGGCATGCTTGGTGACATCGAGACGCCCGTTAGGGTCATCGATCTGGCAATGGCGGCCGGTCTTTTCATGATCGCCCGAGCCGAAGGTCGTGCCGTCATTCTGGGCAACGTGGAAATCCAGCGTCCACGGTCGCAGCGCGTCGGCGACTTTTCGATAGGCGGCGTCGAGCGCCGCGCCATCCGACCAGTCGAAATCGGCTGGCAGTAGCCGATCCTTCTCGGCATTGGCGCCCAGCACGAAGAGCATCGAATGGGCCATATCGGCCTGGTAGCCGACGACACCGGGCATGCCGACCATCTCGAGCAATTTGACGTTTTCGCGCCACGAATGCATGCCGCCCCAACAGATCTCGCCTTCGGCAACGAGGAACTCGCCATGCTCCTGCGCGATTTTGGCGGCGGCGCGGAAGGTCTCGGCGATGCGCCTGGTATTGCCCTCAGGGTCCGCATCCCACGGCCCAACGCCAACCGAGGAATCGATGCGCACGCCGCCGCTGGGGCGAATGCCGATATCGCGCATCCAGCGCCCGATGCGGCAGGCCTTCTCGACCTGGCTCAGGAAGCGGCCCACCTCGGCATCGTCACCCATGGCCGAGCCGCCACCGGCGCCGCCCCAGATGGGCGCCACGAACGAACCGACTGTGAGCCCGTAGCTGGCGATATGGTCTGAGACGCGCTTGATGTCGTCCTGGCTGGAATCGATGGAGATATGCGGATCGGCCAGCCAGAGATCGATGCCATCGAACTTCTGCCCGTCATGCTCGGCGCCGGCCGTAAGGGCGAGCAGCGTATCGAGCCCGATGACCGGCTCGCTGTCGGGCGCACCCTTGCCCACCACCCCTGGCCAGGCCGCATTATGCAGCCGGGGAAAATTGTTGCGTTCCACCTGATCCTCCCTGCACCACGCGGCGGACTTAGCGCCCTGCTCTTTGCGGTGTTCGAACCCAATATGATACGCGCGTCTCAAATTGGTCAATGCGCTGTCGCCAGCCCACCATTGCCGTGCCCCGGCCGTCGGGCTAGTGCTGGCCGATGACCACAGAACCGTTCGAAATCTACCTCGTCGCCACGCCCGGCCTTGAAGCGCCGCTTTGCGACGAGGCGCGCGCAGCCGGCTTCAACGCCAAGGTGGTCGAGGGCGGCGTGGCGTTCATGGGACTATGGCCCGATGTCTGGCGGGCGAATTTGGAACTGCGTGGCGCCACGCGTGTGCTGGCCCGAACAGGCAGTTTCCGCGCCATGCACCTGGCCCAGCTCGACAAGCGGGCCCGCAAGGTGGACTGGGCAGCTGTGCTGCGCCCCGATGTGCCGGTGAAGGTGGAGGCGAGCTGCAAGCGTTCGCGCATCTATCACGCCGGCGCCGCCAGCCAGCGTGTCGCCAAGGCGATTGCCGAGGAGCTGGGCGCCCCGCTCACCGATGATGCCCAGGTTCGAGTCATGGTGCGCATCGAGGATGACCTGGTCACGACAAGCGTCGACACGACGGGCGAGTCCCTGCACAAGCGCGGCTTCAAGGAGGGCGTGGCGAAGGCGCCCATGCGCGAGACCATGGCCGCCATGTTCCTCCGCCAATGCGGCTATGACGGCAGCCAGACCGTGCTCGACCCGATGTGCGGCTCCGGCACATTCGTCATCGAAGCCGCCGAAATCGCCCTGGGCCTGAAGCCGGGCCGCGAGCGCAGCTTCGCCTTCGAGCACCTGGCGGGCTTTGACCCCAAGGCCTGGGACGCCATGCGCGCGCCCGTCCAACCGCGCGGCACTGCTTTGCGCTTTTATGGCTCCGATCGCGATGCCGGCGCCATCCGCCTCGCCCGCGAAAATGCAGAGCGGGCCGGCGTGTCAGGCGTGGTTCAATTCGAGCAGCACACGATCGAAACGCTGGAGCCGCCTGCTGGCCCGCCCGGCCTGATCATCATCAACCCGCCCTATGGCACCCGCATCGGCAACAAGGCGCCGCTGATGGGGCTATACCGCACGCTGGGCAACGTGATCCGAGCCAAGTTTCCCGGCTGGCGGGTGGGGATCATCACCACGGACAAGGACCTAGCCAGGGCCACGGGACTGGGGTTGACGCTGACCGAGCCCACCGTGTTGCATGGCGGCCTGCGCGTGGGACTGTGGCGGCTCTGACCGGAGGGACGATGCAGTTCAGCTTCGAGACCCAGGTCATCCATTGGCGCGGCCCGGCGCCGTTCTTCTTTGCGCCAGTGCCCGAACGTCATGTGGCCGACATCACCAGCGCCGCCCGGCAGGTGAGCTATGGCTGGGGCATGATCCCGGTGGCCGTGGAAATCGGCGAGGTCGCCTTCACCACCTCGCTCTTCCCCAAGGATGGCGGCTACCTGCTGCCGCTCAAGGATGCCGTGCGCCGGAAGGCCGCCATCACGGTTGGCGACACCATCGCCGTGACCATGACCATCCAGCCGCGCTAGGTCCGCTCACAGCATGTCGAGCAGCTTGGTGACGGTGCCCCAGCTGCGGATGGTCATCGACTTGTAGAGCGGCGAGGCCATCATCCGGTTCAGCCGGCTCTTGGTGCGCTTGGCGCTGAGGCGCTGCGAATAGATGACGCCCTTGCCCGGCCAGAGCGTATCGACGCCCTCGAGCGGCGAGAACGCCGTCAGCGCTTCGTCGGGGCTGATGCCCATGAGGAAAATCGCATCCGAGTGATATTTGTCCGGTGCGTCGCCAAAACCCTTTGGCCGGTCATGGATCACCGCCTGGAGCTCGTCCCGGCTCAGCGCCAGGATCTTGATGATGTCGCTGTCCAGCTTGAACGCGGCGCCAAGCTCCTTCTCGATCTTGCTGGCAATAGCCGCGGCCGAGAGGCTCGACTGCACGATGGCATTGCCGCTCTGGATATAGGTCTGGACCTGCTCGAAGCCGAGGTTTTCGAGGAACGCCTTCAGCGCCGGCATGGGCAGCTTGTTCTTGCCGCCGACATTGATGCCGCGCAGCAGCACCAGATAGCTGTTCCTGGCGGTCATGACAAAACTCCGTTCAGCCGACGGGCTGGTTCTCGGCGAAAACAGCATACTGCGCCTCGAAGGCGCGCTTGAAGGCGGGCCGCGCCTTGCCGCGGGCGACGTAGGCGAGGAGATTGGGATATTCCCCCAGCAGCTCCGTCGTCTCGAGGCGCCGCAGCAGGCCCACCATCATGATGTCGGCGGCGCTGAAATCGCCATCGAGCCAATTGGCATCGCCCAGCCGGACCGACAATTCGCCCAGCCGCCGGCGCACATTGCCGTCGAGCATGATCTGCCGTTCGGCAAACCAGCTTTTGTCGCGTTCGATCAGCCAGGCGGTCTCGCGCTCGATGATCGGCGCCTTGACCGTATCGACGGCGGCGAACATCCACATGATGGCCCGCGCCCTCGCATTGGGCTCCTCGGGCAGGAGGCCGCGATGGCGCTCGGCGAGGTGGATCAGGATCGCTCCGGATTCGAAGAGGGCCAGCTCGCCCTCCTCATAGGTCGGGATCTGCCCGAACGGATGCACCGCCCGATGCGCCGGCGCCTTCATCGCCTGGAAGGAAACCAGCCGCACATCATAGGGCTGCCCCACCTCTTCCAGCGCCCAGCGCACCTGCATGTCGCGGGCCAGGCCCTTGCCGCGATCGGGCGAGGTGGCGAAGGCGGTGATGGTGGGGGGCATGGCGGCTCCGATTGTTAGGGCGGTGGAACAGGGCTCTCCGCTATGACGAGCGGCCAGCCCGCTTTCCGACAGGACCATACGGAAACGCGCCTCAGGCCGCGACGCCCTCCATACGGACAAAGCCACGCTTCAGGGCGGCAAAGCAATCCGCATCGATGGCGGTCCCCACGTCGGCCTCCATGATGGCGAAGGCCTGGCTGACGGGCATCGCCTTGCGATAGGGCCGGTCGGCGGTGAGGGCGTCGAAGATGTCCGAGGTGGTGACGATGCGCGTATCGCGGTCGATCTCGTCGGCCAAGAGGCCGAGCGGATAGCCCTTGCCATCGAGCCGCTCATGGTGGTCGCCCGCCACCCGCGCCACGTCCTGCAACGCCGCAATCTTGGAGAGAATGGTGCGACCCAGCCCGGGATGGCGCTTGATGGCGGCCCATTCGGCCTCGTCGAGCTTGCCATTCTTGTCGAGCACTGAGTTGGACACGCCCAGCTTGCCGATATCATGCAGCAAAGCCGCCCGGCGGATCCAGCGGCGCCGGTCGGGCGCGTAGCCCAGTTCCTCGGCAATCAGCTCGGCAAACAGGGCCACTCGGTCGCTATGCCCCGCTGTGAACGGGCTCTTGGCATCGACCACCCGGGCAAAGCCGGCGGCGATATCGTCGAGATAGTCTTCGTCGACCGCGCGCATCAACGATTTCGGTTCGAGATCGACCACCTTGACGTTGAGGTCATCGGCCAGCAGCGGCGCCCAGAACTGCGCGTCCTGCCCCAGCTCCGCCAGCAGCGCCGCCAGATCGGGATCGAACCAGCGGCCGGCGCGCGACGTCACCTCCGATATGGCCGCCTTCGCCCCGCCGCGCATGAAGAACACATCGGCCACCTGGGCCATCAGGGCGATGCGGCCGAAGAGCGAAATCCGCGTGCCCGTCAGCCCGAGCGGCTGGCCGCTGCCGTCCCAATGCTCGTCGAGATCGAGAATGCCTTGCGCCACGGCCTCGGAAAACCGCATGCTGCGGGCGATGTCGGCGCCGCGCTGGCAGCGGGTCTCGATCAGCTCGCGCGAGATTTCGCCGCCATTGCGGGCAATGTGGATCATCGCCTGCAGCCGCTCCACCAGCCCCGAATCCCGGCCGGTATGGGCGAGGAGAAACCGCAGGATTTCCGGCAGCCCGCTATCGACGCTCTTGTAGCCCGCCTTGAAGCTCAGATCGTCGGCCAGGTAGAGCTGGCAGATGCGCGCCGCATTGGAACTGCAGCCGATATCCTTGAGCAGCAGCGTGTAATAGAGGTCCGACAGTTCGGCTGGCGCCAGGCCCAGCCGCATCCCCACATGCATGCCAATCCAGCAGCAGCGCAGGCTGTGTCCGACCGGCTGCCCCTCAGTGATATCGAGGGCATAGCTGAGGGCACCGACGACTTCGGAGAGGTTGAGGGTGGATGTGGTCATGGGACACTCCCGATGCTGCGGGAACAATAGCGGGCAATGCTTAAGGGGAGTTTGGGGCAAAGCGCGCAACACAAAAGGCCGCCCGGCTTTCGCTTGCGGTTTCGGAGCGCAAGAGCGCCCGAGGTCACGGTGCAAAGCGGCCTTCGCCCCGACGGCTTGCGCCGCCTGTTTGAGTATTGAAGAGGCGAAAGCCGCTTCACACGAGCTGGTTTTTCCTGCGCACGCATCGAGCGGCCACCCTTTCGGGTTGGACATGGCGCTCGTCCCGCTCCGATGGGAAAGCCGTTCCGATACCGTCCTCATCGGCCGGGCCTTCCGGGCTCCCCATCGTCGCGTGACATCCCGCCGTCCGGCCGGTGGTCAGCATCCACGCAGGCGCCAGGCGACCCCGGCTGCCAGTCCCCCCGCCCGGCGCTTCGTCGGCGCCGCGTGTGTGGCGGGGATGGGCGAAGGATAAGGGAGGTGATTGGGGGCGGGGATAAGTTTTTTGCGATGAAGACAACGACGAGCATCATGACCACGGAGGTCGTCGGGTTGAACAGCGCCACCCGAACCTGCCACCACGACGTTCTGCCATACACCACCGGCCGTCACCCTCGGGCTTGACCCGAGGGCTCTTCACTTGACGATGTCGTCCCAGAGATCGCGCCATTCAGGATTGCGCTCCTCGATCAGCGCATGCTTCCAGTGGCTGTACCATCGCTTGAGCGACGTTTCGCGCTGAATGGCCGTGGCGATCTCGTCATACTGCTCGAAGTACACGAGACGCTTGATGTCGCGGGACTTCGTGTATCCTGCCGCCAAGCCTTCGCGGTGCTCGTAGACCCGGCGAACCAGGTCATTGGTCACACCGATATAGGTGCGCCCGCGTCGCATATTGGCAAGGATGTACACAAAGCCGCCCATTGCCGACATCTTGAAGTACAGAGCCCTCGGGTCAAGCCCGAGGGTGACACGCGGTGGGTGGACGGAATTTTGGGGGCGACCCTGCTGCGCTCGTGTGATCCAGCCCCAGCCGCATCCCCACATGTATTTGCTCCGCTCAGCGCAGTCGCAACTAACATCCTAAACCATGCGTTTCGCGATCGGGTGCCGGGGCAGTAAGCGTTCTCCAGTGGCACGACAGTGTCGGGCGTCGGCGGGTCGAGAGGGCTAAGCCCCTTGCAGCGCTTGGCTCAGAGTATCCTGGTCAAACCGTGCGCAGAGAAAGCGCAACTTAAGTTCCCCGCCGGCAAGGGCACTGAACTTGCGCCCGACGGAAGCATCAGGATTTATTACCGTGACTTCTCGCTCGGGGCCGAAAGTCGCGCGAAAAAGGTAGCGAAACAAACCGTCCATAATGTAGTCGTCATCGGCAACGCTGAGGCCGATGATTGACACTCCGCCTCCTCGAATGTTCAGCATTTCGGGCCGGTACCAGAGTGAGCATAGAAGCCGGGTGTCAACAGCCTTCCCGTATCCGGGCAGGACTAGAAGCGGCCAAACGGCATCCACCATAGCCCTGAGAGGACGCCATCTATCGGAGTCGTGAAGACGAACTGAAGAATATATTTCCTTCTGCATCGCGTTGTCTCATAACCTAATGGTTCGTAGTCCGAACCTGGCTGCCACGGCCTAAGTGGATCCGGTTTTTCGATCCAGTTTATCGAGCCGTGCAATTTCAGTATCTGAACAGTGTCGATCTTCCATTCATAGGTGTAGCTGGTGCCCACGTAGTTCAGGACACTCTCCAATAGAATGTCCCAGTTGAAGGTCACCACAATATCCCCTGGTTTCAGGTCTTTTGCGAACTCCAAGTAGTACGTTGGCACCGATTGCGGCTTCGGAGTAGCAAGAGCGATGGCCTTCGCCAGGTAGAATTTTAGCGCAACGCGCTCCTTCGAGCCCTCATTGCTCCATCGCTCGCCTCCGGCATACTCACGAAGTTCCATAAAATCTAGGAACGTGCAGAACCTTGCAAACTCCTCGGCATCCGGCGAGCCATTTAGGTCGACGTCTACGCTCTCTGCCCACCAGGAAATGCGTTCAAAAAGTCCTGGGCTTTCCGCTCTGAACAGTGCTGCGGCTTGGGGGAGCAACGAGTTCGTCAAAGGCAGCCCCGCAGCAGCGGAAAAGCCAGCCCCTAAGAAGAATATTCGTCCTTGGTCGATAGCTGATTTTGTGAGCACCAAACGAACACCGCGAGGATGGGGTGACAATGCCAGTGGTTTGGCAGTGGGGACATTGGCCGTCAAGTTGACGCAGCAATGCCCTGCTGTCGTGCGTATTCGCAGTGGACTATTTCTTTAGAGCCGCTGAGCGACCAAACATTCGAACATCGGCCGCAATGGCGGCAAACTGCTCCGACGCCGCAAATTTCGTTGGGTTGTCTTCAACGTATTTTGCGACCTTGGCCTGCTGCGCCGGAGACATGCGCTTCATCGCATCAGCGGTGCCAGCGGCCTTTTCCCTAAAGAGATCTACGAGTCCCGCGGGGACGGTAAATGTTCCTGGCTTCAGGATGCCATGCTTCACATGAACTTTCGTGCCGAGCCATTCATTTTGCCCCTTCTGTATCATCCCAAAGATGCTGAAACGCCCCAACTTTGCGTAAGTCATCAGGGAACGATCTGACCCGACGATGTCTAGCGTTATCGCGCCGGTCATGAACCTGTTGATGTTGGTTGGAAGGTCGTGAAGCGTCGTCTCTTCGATCACGTCCAGAATTAACAAATGCTGCTCGAACTGGCCCGGATGCGGAGCCTTGTCCGTCAGAAAGTCGTGCCATTTCGCCTCGGCAAGATTCATCAGTTCGTCTTGCTCGGGCGTGTAGTTTGCGTTTTCGTTGCGCCCACGGGCAAACTTAAGAACCCTCCAAGAGACCGAGGCGCAAAACTTCAGCAACCACTCACGATATGCAATGTGATTGTCACCACCTTGCCAAGGATAGAATACTCGCGTGGCAAACGCCGTCTCCAAGCTACTGAAGCGAGCTTCGCACTTGCCGCAAAGCCAGTGGAACTTGAGGCCATCCTGAACCCGGCGATTTGGGTTATCTGTGTGGCGAATATGCCCGGTGCCCGAGCGCCCTCGGAGCCAACGGAAAACGAACGCTGGGAGTACGTGGCTCTCCATCAGCCGTTCGTCACAGCCGCAAAATGCGCACTTTCCGAAGTATTCTCCAGCGTTGACAGGCAAAGTCGCTAACTTCCATGTTGCGAGTTCCTCATAGCAGAGGATCGCTGTTCGTCGCCATCGCGTTCGGGCTTCCCTTCCCCTCCCACTTCCGCTAGACAGCCCACCTAACCACCCGGTCCAAGCCTTCCCGAAGCGCCGCAACGCCCTGTTGCCGTGCGCATACGGTGCGGGTGGTCACGAGCCGGGTGATTCTTTCTCGCCCGACCCTGCGTTTCCGGACGCGCCTTAGAGTTGAGCGAGCACCATGCCAAAACGTACCGATATCAAATCGATCCTCATCATCGGTGCGGGTCCGATCATTATCGGGCAGGCCTGCGAGTTCGACTATTCCGGCACCCAGGCGTGCAAGGCGCTCAAGGAAGAGGGCTACCGGATCATCCTGGTGAATTCGAACCCGGCGACGATCATGACCGATCCGGACCTGGCCGATGCGACATACATGGAGCCGATCACCCCCGAAGTGGTCGCCAAGATCATCGAGAAGGAGCGCCCCGATGCGCTGCTGCCCACCATGGGCGGCCAGACGGCGCTGAACTGTGCGCTTTCCCTACGCAAGATGGGCGTGCTGGAGAAATTCGGCGTCGAGATGATCGGCGCCACGGCCGAGGCCATCGACAAGGCGGAAGATCGCGAACTGTTCCGCGATGCCATGAAGAAGATCGGGCTCGAAACGCCCCGTTCCATGCTGGCGCACAACACCATCGAGGCGTTGCAGGCGCTCGAAGTGATCGGCCTGCCCTGCATCATTCGCCCCAGCTTCACCCTGGGCGGCACCGGCGGCGGCATTGCCTATAACCGCGAGGAATACCTCGCCATCGTCGAGAGCGGCGTCGATGCCAGCCCGACCAATGAAGTGCTGGTCGAGGAAAGCGTGCTCGGCTGGAAAGAGTACGAAATGGAAGTTGTCCGCGACAAGAAGGACAACTGCATCATCGTCTGCTCGATCGAGAATATCGACCCGATGGGCGTCCATACCGGCGATTCCATCACCGTCGCCCCGGCGCTGACGCTGACCGACAAGGAATACCAGATCATGCGCGACGCCTCGCTGGCGGTTCTGCGCGAGATCGGCGTCGAAACCGGCGGCTCCAACGTGCAGTTCGGCATCAATCCTGCCGATGGCCGCATGGTCGTCATCGAGATGAACCCGCGCGTGTCGCGTTCCTCGGCGCTGGCCTCCAAGGCCACCGGCTTCCCGATCGCCAAGGTCGCGGCGCGGCTGGCTGTCGGCTATACGCTGGACGAACTCGACAACGACATTACCGGCGGCATGACCCCGGCCTCGTTCGAGCCCACCATCGACTATGTCGTCACCAAGATCCCGCGCTTTGCCTTCGAGAAGTTCCCCGGCGCCGACAACCGCCTGACCACCGCGATGAAGTCGGTCGGCGAAGCCATGGCCATCGGCCGCACCTTCCAGGAATCGCTGCAAAAGGCGCTGCGCTCGCTCGAAACCGGCCTCACCGGCCTCAACGAAATCGGCATTCCCGGCCTTGGCGAAGGCGAAGACCGCAATGCCATCAAGGCGGCGCTCGGCACCCCGACGCCCGATCGGCTGCTGCATGTGGCCGAGGCCATGCGTAAGGGCCTGACCGTCGAGGAAATCCACGAAGCCTGCAAGATCGACCCGTGGTTCCTCGAGCAGATGCTGGGCATTGTCGAGACCGAGAACAAGGTCAAGCAATTCGGCCTGCCGCAGGATGCGGTCAACCTGCGCTCGCTCAAGGCCATGGGCTTTTCCGACGCGCGGCTGGCCCAGCTCGCCAATGTGAAGGCGAGCGATGTGCGCAAGCTCCGCCATTCGCTGGAGGTCCGCCCGGCCTATAAGCGTATCGACACCTCGGCCGCCGAATTCGCCTCGCCCACGGCCTACATGTATTCGACCTATGAAGTGCCGTTCAACGGCAAGGTGGACGACGAAGCGCGCCCGTCCGACCGCAAGAAGGTGGTGATCCTCGGCGGTGGTCCGAACCGCATCGGCCAGGGCATCGAATTCGACTATTGCTGCTGCCATGCCGCGTTTGCGCTCAGCGATGCCGGCTACGAGACCATCATGGTCAACTGCAACCCCGAAACCGTCTCGACCGACTACGACACCTCCGATCGCCTCTATTTCGAGCCGCTGACCGAGGAAGACGTCATCGAAATCCTGCTGACCGAAAAGCAGAACGGGACGCTGCATGGCGTGATCGTGCAGTTTGGCGGCCAGACACCGCTGAACCTGGCCGAAGCGGTGCAGAAGGCCGGCGTGCCGATCCTGGGCACCCAGCCCGACGCCATCGACCTGGCCGAAGACCGTGACCTGTTTTCGAAGCTGCTCAACAAGCTGGAACTGACCCAGCCCAAGAACGGCATCGCCTACTCGCTTGAGCAGGCCCGCCTTGTCGCCGAACGTCTGGGCTACCCGCTGGTGATCCGCCCCAGCTACGTTCTGGGTGGCCGCGCCATGGCCATCGTGCACTCGGCCAACGAGTTCGAGCGCTATGTGCAGGACACGCTGACGGGCCTGGTGCCGCCGGACATCCTGCAGCGCTACCCCAACGACAAGACCGGCCAGATCAACTCGGTGCTATCGGACAACCCGCTGCTGTTCGATGCGTATCTCTCCGGCGCCATCGAAATCGACGTCGACGCCCTTTGCGATGGCAAGGACGTCTTCGTTGCCGGCATCATGGAGCATATCGAAGAGGCCGGCATTCACTCCGGCGACTCGGCCTGCTCCCTGCCCCCGCGCAGCCTCTCGCCCGCGGTCATCGAAGAACTCAAGCGCCAGACCCGCGAACTCGCTTTCGCCCTCAAGGTCGGCGGGTTGATGAACGTCCAGTATGCCTACAAGGACGACACGATCTACCTCATCGAAGTGAACCCGCGCGCCTCGCGTACGGTGCCCTTCGTGGCCAAGGTCATCGGCGAGCCCATCGCCAAGATCGCCTCGCGCATCATGGCCGGCGAAAGCCTTGCCAGCTTCAATCTCACCGAGAAGAAGCTCAAGCATATCGCCGTCAAGGAAGCCGTGTTCCCGTTCAACCGCTTCCCGGGCGTCGATACGGTGCTTGGCCCGGAGATGAAATCGACCGGCGAAGTCATCGGCCTCGACACCGATTTCGCCATGGCCTTCGCCAAATCGCAGATGGGCGCCGGCTCCAAGGTGCCGCAGTCCGGCACCGCCTTCATCTCGGTGCGCGATGCCGACAAGCAGTATATCGTGGACATGGCGCGGCACCTGGTCGAGGGCGGCTTCACCATCCTCGCCACCGGCGGCACCGCCAAATACCTGGTCGAGAATGGCGTTGCCGCCACCAAGATCAACAAGGTGCTCGAAGGCCGTCCGCATATCGTGGATTCGATGAAGAATGGCGGCGTGCAGCTGGTGATCAACACCACCGATGGCATGAAATCGATCAGCGACAGCCGCGACATCCGCCGCACCGCCTTGCTGAGCAAGATCCCCTACTACACCACCATCGACGGCGCCCTCGCCGCCGTAGAAGGGATCGTGGCTTTGCAGAAGGGGAGCCTCGTGGTTCGCCCGCTGCAGGACTATTTCGCGGCTTAGGCCTCTGCCTCTCCGCGGCCACTGCGCGGCACCTCCCCCTCGACGGGGGAGGCTAGGAGGGGGTGTGGGAGCCCCGATTTGCATCGTGGCCAGCCGCCCCCCACCCTTGATCCCTCCCCGCAAGGGGGAGGGTGTCGACTGAGGACACTGACGTTGACACTTCGGGCGCCTCACCTATAGTCCCGCCACCATGATGATGATCCAGTCCACCAAGTTCGCAGTGTTCCTCGGCGCCTGATGGCGCCCTTTTCGGGCACTCGTTGAGCGGTTCCCGCTCGATCCGGCCGCAGCAGCGGCCTTGCGAACTTATGGATTTTCCAATGCCTGACAGCATTCCCGCGCTCACCGCAGCGCAGATCGACGCATTCATCACCGACGGTTTCATCCGCATCGACAACGCCTTCCCGCGCGAACTGGCCGAGCAAGGCCGCCCTATCCTGTGGAAGGCGACCGGTTGCGACCCGGACAATCCGGCCACCTGGACCAAGCCCGTCATCCGGCTGGGCGGCTATTCCGACCTGCCCTTCCGCCAGGCCGCCAATACGGCCACGCTCGTTTCGGCCTTTGACCAGCTCGTGGGCAAGGACAGGTGGGCGCCGCCACAGGGGCTGGGTACCTTTCCAGTGCGTTTCCCCTCGCCCGACGAGCCCGGCGACGACGGCTGGCATATCGACGGCAGCTTCACCGACGACGATTTCAAGGATTTCCTCGATATCCGGGCCAACATCGTTTCCAAGGGCCGGGCGCTGCTGATGCTGTTCCTGTTTTCCGACGTCGGGGAAGACGATGCGCCCACGCGTATCCGGGTTAGTTCGCATCTGGAGGTCGCGCGTTACCTGGCGCCGGCGGGCGACGCCGGCCGATCGCTCCGCGACATGATCGCCGACCGGTCGGACTGGTTCGACACCGGCCACGAGGCATTGGCCACAGGTCCGGCCGGCACGGTCTATCTCTGCCACCCGTTCCTGGTGCATGCCGCGCAGAAACACCGCGGCAAGGCGGTCAAGTTCATGGCCCAACCGCCATTGATGCCGCGGGGCGAGCTGCAGCTCGAGCGGGCCGATGGCGACTATTCGCCGGTGGAATTGGCGATAAGGGTGACGCTGGGCAAGTAGTGAGACTGGATGGGCGGGATTGCCCCGCCCATCCTATCAGCCTCATCCTGAGCCTGTCGAAGGACGAGGTCGTGGCAAGATCGGTTTGCCCGACCTCGTGGTTCGACAAGCTCACCATGAGGACTCAGCGGGGCCTATCAAAACGCCGCCTCGGCCCCTTCGCGGAAGAACGCTGCCACCTCTGCCAGCGCGCCGTCGACCATGTCGTCGTCTACGTCGAGATGGGTGACCCAGCGCTGGCGGCCATAGCCCAGCATGCCCACGCCCCGGCTTTGCAGGAAATCGGTGAAGCGCTTGTCGAGGCGGTCTTCGACATCGACGAAGACGATATTGGTATCGGGCATGACGACCTTGAGCGACGGGAACGCGGCCAGGCCCTCGGCTAGCCGGCGGGCCCGGCGATGGTCATCGGCGAGGCGCGCGACATTGTGGTCGAGGGCATAGAGGCCCGCGGCCGCCAGCACACCAGCCTGTCGCATGCCGCCGCCCAGCATCTTGCGGTGCCGGCGCGCGGTATCGATCAGGTCCTGCCGCCCGACCAGCACCGAGCCGACCGGGGCGCCGAGCCCTTTGGACAGGCAGATCGACACACTGTCGAATGGAGCGGTGAAGCTCTTGATATCGAGGCCGAGCGCCACGCAGGCATTGAAGGCCCGGGCGCCATCGAGGTGAAGGCCTAGATTGTGGCGGCTGGCGATATCGGCCACCTGGCGCATGTAGTCGACCGGCAGGATCTTGCCGCCAAAGGTGTTTTCCAGCGCAATGACCCGCGTGCGGGCATAGTGATGATCGTCCGGCTTGATGGCCTTCTCGATATAGCCCAGGTCCATCGTGCCATCGGCCTGATGCGCAATCGGCTGCGGCTGGATAGAACCCAGCACGGCCGCGCCGCCCGCCTCGTGGCTATAGAGATGGGCATCCTGCCCGGCGATATACTCGTCGCCTCTGCCGCAATGGCTCATCAGCGCCAGCAGGTTCGATTGCGTCCCCGAGGGCAGGAAGATCGCCGCATCCTTGCCCAGCGTCGCCGCCATGCGCTGCTCCAGCCTGATAACGGTTGGATCGTCGCCGAACACGTCGTCGCCCACCTCGGCATCGGCCATGGCGGCGCGCATGCCGGCAGACGGCCGGGTCACGGTATCGGAGCGAAAATCGTAGCGGATGGTGTTCATGTGAGATGGCTCTCAGTAGCCCTCACCCTGAGCCTGTCGAAGGGCGAGGGCGTGGCGAGATACGGTGCCACGACCTGGTGGTTCGACAAGCTCACCATGAGGTCTACTCAGAGCTCGAGCTTTTGTCGATCAGACAGGCTTCCGGGCCACCACCAGCATGCCTTCGATGGGCGTGCCGCGATCCTGACGCAGCGTCGCCAGTTCGAAGCGCAGCACGTCGAGCCCCGCCTCTTCCAAAGCCTGTCGCGTCGCGGCGACGCCATGGGCATAGCGCAGTGAGGCCCGCAGGAAGACCGGCTCTTCCCCCTCATGCGCTTCGAGCGAAAAGGCCAGCAACCCGCCCGGCATCATGGCGGGAACCACCGCCGCCAAAACCGGCGGCAGGGCGCCGCAATAGATGAAAACGTCTGCCGCGGTCACCAGGTCAGCGTTCGGCGCGCGGCCGGCCAGAAACGCCACCAGTTCGGCCTTTTCCAGCCGGTCATAGATGCCCTTGCGCGCCGTCTCGGCAATCATCGCCGCCGATACGTCTATCCCCTCGAGAAAGGCCACCCTGGCGCGCAATTGCAGCCCCATCAGCCCGGTGCCGCAGCCGAGATCCAGCGCCCGCGCGAAGCTGGCAATGCCCAGCCGAGCCATTTCCTGGTTCACGAGGTCGTCGAGCATCTCCGGGACACGATAGCCGAGCCGCTCCACGAGCGACTGCTCGAACTTGGGGGCATATTGGTCGAACAGCGCTTCGACATAGCTGACTGCCGTGCCATCGGCCGCCCGCCCTGCCCCGTGCGCCGCCAGCTTGAGACCTGCCCCGAACACGCCCGTATCATCGAGCGCTTCGAGGTGACGCCATGCCGAGATGGCGCCAGCGACGTCGCCGGACTTTTCGGCGTAGCCTCCCAGCATATCCCAGCCCGCGGCCCAGCCGGGGACGATTTCGAGCGCCTGTGTCATCAGGTCGGCCGCCGCGGCGTGGTCGCCGCTCTCGGCCAGCATCTTTGCATAGCCGGCACGACGGTCGGCGATGACATCGCCGGAGGAATGGAACGCCTTGGTCAAGACGAAGTGATCTCTGGGGGCAAGCGGGCCCGATCGCCCGGCGCGCGGGGGTTTGCCGCAAATCGGGACGGAAAGCAAGCTCCAGCCCGCAGTGCAAAATGCGGGTGCGACCATAGTGCCGGTTTGCAGCGCGCGGTTTTGCGGTATTGTGGCTTTGTCCGGTTCGACGCTCAGGTGTCGCGCCGCGACAGGACGCCCCGGCACGAGACTTCTCGCAATGTCCCGCTCGCCGGTTCCGCGTCAGCGCCAGGCTGCGACAGCCTGGGGCAAATACTTGACGACGTTATGTTTTGCCCTGGCAGGAGCCCATTCCCGCCGGGCCATTTGTCATGTGTAAACAGTTATTGAACGCCAAATTTTTTCGGGCTACGCTCCCCTGATCGAATATTGCGGCCGACCGATCTGATCCTGCGAATTCCATTCGCCGCCTGCTGACGTCACTTTCCGATATTTCGATATCACTCCGTCCATGGCCAATAGTGGCCCTGGACCGCCTACAGCAGCGACTGCACGAGGGAACGCGCATCATGGCAACTGGCACCGTAAAGTGGTTCAACGGCCAAAAAGGCTACGGCTTCATTCAGCCCGACGAAGGCGGGGCGGACGTGTTCGTCCACATCTCCGCCGTTCAGCGCTCGGGCCTGAATGGTCTCGACGAAGGCCAGAAGGTCACCTACGAAATCGTCAAGGACAAGCGGACCGGCAAATCCGCCGCCGACAATCTGACTGCCGCCTGACCGATCAGGCCGGACTTCGCGAAAGGGGCGCATCCACTTGGAGGGGATGCGCCCCTTTCGTTTTTTGCGGGGGCAGGGCACGCAATTGCTTGTCCCTTAACCAGTCCAGGTTTACTAAATAGCCATCCGCCTGCGGCGGGCCGGCGAAAGGCGTCTTTTCGTGAATGCAATGATCGAACCGCGGTCCGCGGATGAAGGCGTTTCTGCCACGCTCAACCGCGCCAAGGCCCTGGTTGAGATCCGCGACTTCGATTCTGCAATATTGCTGTTCCATCAACTGCTTGACCGCGATCTCGACACCCCGTTGCGGGGCGAGGTGCTGACCAATCTGGGCGTGGCGCTGTGCATGTCGGTCCACGGCAAGCGCGATGCGGCCGCGGTCGCCAAGCTCAGCCAGGCGCGCGATTTGCTGGCAACGGCGGTGCCCTGTCGCCCGCGCGGTTTCATGCCAGCCGCATGGGCAACCACCCGGGCCAACCTGGCCGTGGTGTGCCTTGCCCGCTATGAGGCCAGCGGCAGTCGCGACGACCTGATGGCGGCTCACCTGGCGCTGGATGGCGTCGAGCAGGCCATCCAGGAGGCAGGCGATACGGCAATGCAGGATTGGGTGCTCGCGATCAGGGACCAGCTGGCCGATCTGGGTGACCGGCGGGCAAGCCGCCGCCGCTAGCCGCGTCCCAGTTCTTCGCTGCGCTTGCGGGCGGCCTCGGTCGTCGTCTCGATGAGCGGCGTCAGCCCCTCCATCAACACGGCAAGGCCGGCGGCCGTGGTGCCATTGGGCGAAGTCACATTCTGGCGCAGCACGGCAGGCGTCGCCGGATCGGCCTCCAGCAGGGCAGCCGAGCCAATAACGGTCTGGCGCGCCAACTGTTCAGCGATGGCATCAGGCAGGCCGAGCTTCTTGCCCGCAGCGGCCAGCGCCTCGACCAGATGGAACACATAGGCTGGACCGGAGCCCGACACTGCGGTCACCGCATCAAGCTGACCTTCGTCATCGAACCAGACCACGGGGCCGGCTGCCTTGAGCAGGGCTTCGGCAACCTCACGACCGTCCGGTCCCACTTCGGGGCCGGCAACGGCGCCAGTAATGCCCTTGCCGATCTGGGCCGGTGTATTGGGCATGGTGCGAACCACCCGGCCCATGTCGAGACCGCGCGACAAGCGCGCGATATCGATGCCGGCGGCGATGGAAATGGCGAGGGTCTGCGGCCCGATGACCGGCCGCAGCGATTCCATGACGGGATCGATGACCTGTGGCTTGACCGCCAGCACCAGCACATTGGGCTGCAGGCCTGCAGCCTCGGCGTTGAGCGTCAGGCCATAGTCGGCCGCCAATTCACGGGCAGGATCACCCGGATTGGGATCGACCAAGAGAAGGTTGCTTGCCGGCAGGCCCGCATCGAGCCAGCCGCGAGCCAGCGCCAGGCCCATCTTGCCGGCGCCCACCAGCATGACCGGGCCGATGTGACGAAGCGACACGCTCACGCTTCGCCGACCGTTTCGAACATGACATGGCTCAGCGCATCGGCGGCCGTCTTGCCGGCCCACACGACGAACTGGAACGCTTGGTAATAAAGATCGCAGCTATCGGTGGCCGAGCGCAGCAGCGCCTCGCATTGCTGCGGCGACACATCGGCGCCACCGGTCAGCAGGTGCGAATTGCGGAACAGCACCACGCCTTCCTTGTTCCAGATGTCGAAATGGCCGATCCACAGCTGCTCATTGATGAGCGAAATCAGTTGCTTGATCTCGGAACGGCGACCTTCGGGCACCTTGAGATCGAACGCACAGGCAATGTGCAGGCTCTCGAGGTCTTCCATCCAGTTGAACGAGACGTGGTAATCCGACCAGCCGCCCCGCACCGAGATCGATATCTCGTCGGCATCCTGCCGCTCGAAAGTCCAGTCGTTGATCGAAGCGATGTGCTCGATAATGTCCACCGGGTGGACATTGCGATCGGGCTCGACTTGCAGAAGTGACATCGACGGTTCCGTCCGTTAACCGGCAGCTTTTGGGTACTCAGGGAACTGTACGCACACACAAGGGGCTTACGAATCGTCCTGATGAGTTGACCCTACACCGCCCCACTGATTCAGGGGACGCAACGCAGGCCGCGGACGGCAATCTCTTGTGGATGACGATGAGCGCCGCAGGGTTAACGAACGATTAACGACGCACGCTTGTGAACAGGCAGATGCGTATCAAAACAAGCCATGTGCATCGGCCCAGCCGGTGCTCAGCGCTTCCTGCCAGACGGCGAAACCATTGCCAGCCGCCTGCCGGCCGGCAGCGTGATGGTCGTATTCCACCACGCGAAGGCTGGTCAGCCATTTGCCGTTGCGCCGCTCGACCACGGCATAGCGCGCATCGGGCGAGCCATGCACGAGCTGGAGGCCCACGCTGCCCGGATTGATGATCTGCCGACCGTCGCGCAGGCGGACGGAGCGGGCAATATGGGTATGGCCGCACAGCATGACCGGATAATCGACACCCGCGGCGACCTGGGTCACCGCAGCCTCACCCGGCAGGGTGGTCCGGCGATCATGATACCAGCCATCGAGCCAGGGCTCGTCGTCGCTGGCGGGCGTGCCGTGGCAGAGAAAGACCTCGCCATTGAACACGGATGTGTCCGGCATGGCCGCGAGCCAGGCCAACTGGTCGGCGCGCAGGCGGCTGAGGGCGAAACGGTCGGCAGCGTCCAGATCGCGGTTGTCGCGCTGACCCTGGGCCAGCCAGCGATCATGATTGCCGCCGATGACGGGGCCATCGAGCGCCATCAGGCGGTCGGCAGCGCCGGCCGGATCAAGCGGGCCGCTGACATGGTCGCCCAGGCACAAGGTCGCGTCGACTGCCTGCGTGGCAATATCGGCCAGCACAGCGTCCAGCGCCATGGCATTACCATGCACGTCGGAGATAACGGCGAAGCGCAAGGCTAGTTGGTCTTGGACTTGGGGCCCTTGAGGGCGGCCAGTTCCTTGCGCAGCGCGTCGATCTCTTCGCCCTGCACCTGCACCAGTTCACGCAGCGCGTCGAAATCCTCGCGCTTTACCAGGTCCATATCGGCCACAAAGCGTTGCGCCTGGCCCTTGACGGCGGTCTCGACCTCGCGACGCACGCCATCGGCAACGCCGGCGGCCTCGTTCATCAATCGGCCAAGATCGTCGAAGATCCTGCTGTTCTGGCTCATCGCATACCCATTCGGTTCGGCCCCTTACTCCAATACTTAGGATACGCCCGCCGACTTGACCAGAGAGGCCGAAGCGGTGATGGTCCGGCCGATTGCCGCAGGAGCTGGTTTTGCCCTTCCCCGATATCAATCCGATCGCCTTTGCCCTCGGGCCGTTTGCCGTGCGCTGGTATGCCCTGGGCTACCTGTTCGGTGTGGGCCTTGGCGCCGCCTATGGCTATCTGCTGCTGGCCAATAGCCGGCTCTGGCACAAGGGCGAGCCCCCTTTCGCGGCCAGGGAGATCTGGGACTTCGCCTTCTGGACCATGCTGGCCATCGTGATCGGCGGGCGGGTCGGCTATGTGCTGTTCTACAACCTGCCCTATTACCTCGCGAACCCGACCGAGATCATCAACACGCTCGATGGCGGGATGAGCTATCACGGCGGCATGTTGGGGCTGATGCTGGCGGTGGTGCTGTTCACCTGGCGCAAGGGCAATGGCAACTGGCTGAGCGGGCTCGACCTGATCGCCTCGGTTTCGACCATCGGCATCTTCCTCGTGCGCATCGCCAATTTCATCAATGCCGAGCTCTATGGCGCCCCGACGAGCCTGCCCTGGGGCGTGATCTTTCCAACCGATCCCGAGCAACTGCCGCGCCATCCCAGCCAGCTCTATGAAGCCGCCCTCGAAGGGCTGCTGCTGTTCCTGGTCATTCGCGTGTTTACCCATGTCTTCTATAGCCTCCGCCGCCCCGGCATGGTCGCCGGCATCTTCGGCATCGGCTATGGCCTCTCCCGCGTCGCCGTGGAATTCGTGCGCCTGCCCGATAGCCAGATCGGTTATCTCTATGGCACCGGCTGGGTGACGATGGGCATGATGCTGAGCCTGCCCCTGGTGCTGGGCGGCCTGGTGCTGGTCGCCTGGGCGGGAACACGACGGGAGAGTTTGGTCCGTGGGTGACACTCCAGCCCCCACCCTGCCCGAGCTGATCGACATGCAGATCCGCACCAGCGGGCCGATGTCGGTCGCCAGCTATATGGCGCTCTGCCTGACCCATCCGACCAAGGGCTATTACAAGAGCGATGACCCGCTGGGTACGGCGGGCGATTTCGTCACCGCGCCTGAAATCAGCCAGATGTTCGGCGAGCTGATCGGCTTTTTCGTCGTCAATCTCTGGCAGCAGATGGGCAGCCCCAAGGCCTTCACCCTGCTTGAGCTCGGCCCTGGCCGCGGGACGCTGATGGCCGACATGCTGCGCGTCGCCTGCCGTGCCGAGGGGTTTCGCGACGCACTCGACCTGCGCCTGTTCGAGACCAATCCCGCGTTGATCGCCGAGCAGAATGCGCGTCTGGAGCCGTATGAGCCCAAGTGGATCGACAGCTTCGAGAAGGTGGGCGATGGCCCGCTGCTGGTGGTCGCCAACGAGTTCTTCGACGCCCTGCCGATCCGCCAATTCGTCCGCATGGAAGACGGCTGGCATGAGCGCATGGTGGGCCTGGGCGATGGCCAGCGCCGCTTCGGGCTCAACCCCACGCCAATCCCGGTGGCGGCCATGCCGGCGGCGGTCGCCGAGGCCGACATCAATGCCGTATTCGAGGTTGGGCTGGCCAATGGCGAGGTGATGAAGCGCCTGGCGGGGATCGTCTCGACCCAGGGCGGCGCGATTCTCGCCATCGATTATGGCTATGGCCGCACCCAGACGGGCGAAACGCTGCAGGGCGTGCGCAAGCATGCCTATGCCGATGTGCTGGATGCGCCGGGCGAGGTCGACCTCTCCGCTCACGTCGATTTCGAGGCGCTTGGCGCCGTCGCGGCCAAGGCCGGATTGGCCGTGCAGCCACTCGCCACGCAGGGGCAGTTCCTGACCCGGCTCGGCATCACCGAGCGGGCCAAGGCGCTGAGCGCCGCCAATCCGGGCTCGGCCGCCGACATTGCTGCCGCCAAGGCTCGCCTGACCGCGCCCGAGCAGATGGGAAATCTGTTCAAGGCTTTCTGCGCCGCCAGTCCGGGCCTGCAACCGCCGGGGTTTGAAGCATGACCGTGCATTACGAAGAGAGCGCCACGCTTGCCGACCTGCACCCCGTCCGCCACGGCTTTTTCGGCCGCAAGGGCGGCAGCTCACTGGGCGCCTTCGCCGAGAACAATATGTCGATCGCGGCGGGCGACGAACCGCGGGCGGTCGACATCAACCGCACCGCCGCCGCCGAGGCGCTCGGCTTCCGTCGCAACCAGTTGTTCCTGCTCAAGCAGGTGCATTCCAACCGTGTCCATCGCCTGAGCGCCTACCCCACCGACGATCTGCCCATCGAAGCGGATGCCATGGTGACGCGCCAGCCCCTGCTGGCTTTGGGCATCCTGACCGCCGACTGCACGCCGATCCTGCTTGCCGACCAGCAGGCTGGCGTCGTCGGCGCAGCGCATGCCGGCTGGCGCGGCGCCGTCGACGGCATTGTCGGCAACACGGTCGAGGCGATGGTGGAGCTGGGTGCCGACCCGGCCAATATCGTTGCCGCGATCGGCCCGACCATTTCGGGTGAGAACTATGAGGTGGGCCCCCACTTCATGGAGGACTTCACCAAGCTCCGGCCAGATGGCTGGCGGCATTTTTCCACCCGCAATGGTGGTCGGGCGCATTTCGACCTGCCCGGCTTTGTGATGGCGGAGCTGGAGCGGGCCGGCGTCAGCCAGGTCGAGCGCGTCGGTGGCTGCACCTATGGTGCGCCCGAGCAGTATTTCTCGCACCGCTATGCCACGCACCAGGGCGGCACGACGGGGCGGCAGATCGCCATTATCGGGCTGGTATAGAGGCGAGATCGCTTCGTTTACCCAAAATCGCCCCTCATCCATTTGTTGCGTTGCGAGTCCTCGAACGACTCGATAAAGGTGCCCCGAAACTGGACGGCCCTCTCCCCGGGGCCGGTTGAGACAGGATCGTGCCCATGAAGCTGGTGACCGGCAACTCCAACCGAGCCCTCGCCCAGGCCGTCGCCAGTTATCTCGAACTGCCCCTCACCGATTGCACCGTCAAGCGCTTCGCGGACAAGGAAGTCTATGTCGAGGTGCATGAGAATGTGCGCGGCGAAGACGCCTTCATCCTGCAGTCGACCAGCTATCCGGCCAATGACAACCTGATGGAACTGCTGATCCTGATCGACGCGCTCCGGCGCTCGTCGGCTCGCCGGATCACCGCAGTGCTGCCCTATTTCGGCTATGCGCGACAGGACCGCAAATCGGCGCCGCGCACGCCCATCTCGGCCAAGCTGGTATCCAACCTCATCACCCAGGCCGGCGCCAACCGCGTGCTGACGCTCGACCTGCATGCCGCCCAGATCCAGGGCTTTTTCGACATCCCGACCGACAACCTGACTGCCGCGCCCGTCATGGTGCGCGACATCCAGGACAATTACGACGTCAAGAACGTGATGATCGTGTCGCCCGACGTGGGCGGCGTGGTGCGGGCGCGCAACGTGGCAGGCCGCATCGGGGCAAACCTCGCCATCGTCGACAAACGCCGTCCGCGCGCCGGCGTCTCCGAAGTGATGAACATCATCGGCGACGTCGAAGGCCAGACCTGCATCATGATCGACGACATCGTCGATAGCGGCGGCACGCTGGTCAACGCCGCCGAGGCCCTGCTCAAGGCCGGGGCCAAGGAAGTGTCGGCCTACATCACCCACGGCGTGCTGTCCGAAGGCGCCTCCGAGCGCATCGCCGCCAGCAAGCTCAAGGAACTGGTGGTCACCGACTCCATCGAGGAAACCGACGCCACCCGCGGCGCCGGCAATATCCGCCGCATGTCCATCGCCCCGCTGATCGGCGAAGCCGTCGCCCGCACGGCGAGCGAGCAGAGCGTTTCGAGCCTGTTCGACTGATCCAGCCACGCCCTCGTCCTTCGACAAGCTCAGGATGAGGTCTACTGGGACCGCAGAGTAGACCTCATGGTGAGCCTGTCGAACCACGAGGTCGTGGCACTATTTCCCCTCCGACGTCGAAATCGCCAATCCTCGCACGACATTGCCCTGAAAGGGCTATGCTGCCCGCAAGGAGACGCGCGATGAAATTTCTGATGATGCTGTTTGCCGACGAGAAGATCGGCGCTTCCTTCCCGCGTGAAGAAATGGCCAAGGCCATGGAGCAGATGTACGCCTACCAGCAGACGCTGGAAAAGGCCGGCGCTTTCGTTTCCACGGCCGCATTGATGCCGACCTGGGATGCGCGGACCATCGGTATCGAGGACGGCCAGCTCAAGCTGCATGACGGCCCCTATGCCGAAACGCGCGAACAGCTCGGCGGCTATTACATGATCGAGGCGCCCGATATGGAAACGGCCATCGAGCTGGCCGCTTTGTGCCCGGCTGCAAGCTGGGGCAAGATCGAAATCCGGCCCTTCCGCGAAGGATTTTGACCCTGGGCGAAGAATCTTCGCCTGCCATTCGAGCATAGCTCTCATGGCCTTCTCGCCTAAAATCGCTCCACCGGAGCGATTTTCTGAAGAAAGTCGGCTCGAAGAGTAAAAAGCCGTCGCGGCCCGCCGACATTGTTGCATCGGAGCATGTCGCACCGACCACATGAGGACAATCCAATGCGCTACATGATGATCATCCACCACGACGACGAAGCCATGGCCAAGGCCCCGCAGCGCGAGCTTTGGGCGGAATATGCTGCCTTCAACGAGGCCCTGCAGAAGGCCGGCGCCGGCTTTTCGAGCGGCCTGCGCCTGAGCGGCGCCAAGGACGGCACCGTGGTGCGCAGCCGGGCCGGCAAGACCGATGTGCTCGACGGCCCCTATGCCGATACGCGCGAGCAACTGGCGGGCTACTTCTTCATCGACGTGGATGATATCGAGCAGGCGGTGGAATGGGCCAACCGCTGCCCCAGCTCGAAATAC
>CBFGMY010000007.1:0-42958 GCA_965650055.1 uncultured Devosia sp. | reverse complement strand
TGGCGAAGCTGGTCGCCGGATCGGGCAGCGCCGGCGTCTGTTCGCCACGCGCCTCGCGGTCGAGCACCTCGATGGCGCGTTCGATGACACCCTGCGCCTCGCTGGCATCGGGCTCCACATCCACTTCGCGCACGCTCGACAGGGCGGCTTCCACCGGCACGGGTTCGATGACCGTTACCGGCGCGACCACCTGCTGGCGGGCCACGGCCTGGTTGCCGATCGATGGCTCGATGCGCGCGGTGACACGCGTCGCCTCGGCGGCCGAATTGGCCGCCAGCGGAATGGCGTCGCGATGCGGCTCGAAACTGGGGCTCTTGAGCGGCGCTTCCAGCGGCCGAACATTGTTCGACTGCGGCACTGGCGAGGTTGGACCCGTGCGGTTGGCCTGAACCCGCGCCACAATGGCCGGCATGACCCGAAGCTCAGGCTTGGGCTCGGGTTCAGGAGCCGCCGCCGGCTTGCCATCGGCGGGCTCCGCCGGCGCGTCGGCCACGGCCGAGGCCTGGCTGATAATATCCTCGATGGATGTCGGCGCGGCGGGCGCCGGCTTTGGCGCAGGTTTGCTGGCCTCGGCGGTAGCAGGGGCCGGCATTGCAGGCTTGGGCGCCTCGACCGTGGCCGGCTTTGGCGTCTCCACCGGCATGGGGCGTGCCGATACTGTCGGCGCAGGAGCCGGCGCGGGCTCGGCAGCAGGCATCGCGACGCGCGGTGGCGCGGCGCTTTCGCGGCCAAGCGTGATGACGGCCTCGCTGGCCTCCTGCTCGACCTGGCGGATGCAGTCTTCAAGCTGCAGGCGATGCTGGGTGATGTCACGTGCCGGCAATGGGGGCGTGATGGCGCGCAGCTGTCCGACGAGAGCCGACCGCGCCTTCTCGTAGACCGCCCGGCGGGCCGCCCCATTGTTCTCCGGCAGCGCCGTGATGGCGCGGCGCAACAGCTCCTTGTAGTCCGCCATTGGTTACTTGGTACTCACAATTGCTGCGACGTGTTGTAACAAAAAATATCAGTCTTGGAATGGGTCAACGACAAGGATGGTATCCAGCCGTTCCGGGCTCGTCGACAGCATGGCGACCGGCGTCCCGATCTGCTCTTCGATATAGCGGACATACTTGATCGCCTGCGCGGGAAGATCGGCCCAGCTCCGCGCCCCGGCGGTGGTTTCCGACCAGCCTTCGAGCGTTTCGTAAATCGGCTTAACGCGCGCTTGTGCCCCCATTGAGGCAGGCAAATAATCAATCCGTGATCCATCGAGTTCATAGCCGACGCAGACCTTGATCTCCTTGAGACCATCGAGCACGTCCAGTTTGGTCAGCGCAATACCCGAAATGCCCGAGGTCTTGACCGTCTGGCGGACCAGCACGGCGTCAAACCAGCCGCAACGGCGCGGCCGGCCGGTATTGACGCCGACTTCCTTGCCGACGACAGCCAAATGGCGCCCGATCTCGTCATCCAGCTCGCACGGGAACGGACCTTCGCCGACGCGGGTCGTGTAGGCCTTGGTGATGCCAAGCACATAGCCGATCGCCGTCGGCCCGAGGCCCGAGCCGGCAGCGGCCTGGCCGGCAACGGTGTTGGACGAGGTGACGAACGGATAGGTGCCGTGGTCATTGTCGAGCAGCGCACCCTGCGCGCCTTCGAACAGGATGCGCGCGCCGGACTTGCGCTTGTCGTCGAGCACCTTCCAGACCTGGTCCATGAAGGGCAGGATTTCTGCCGCGACCGAAGTCAGCTCGTCATAGATCTTCTGCGCTTCGATCTCGACCAGCCCCATGCCGCGCCGCAGCGCGTTGTGGTGGCCGAGCAGGCGCTCGATCTTGACCATGAGCGTATCGGGTTCGCTGAGATCGATCAGGCGGATGGCGCGGCGGCCGACCTTGTCTTCATAGGCAGGGCCGATGCCGCGCTTGGTGGTGCCGATCTTGAGACCCGAATTGGAATCTTCGCGGATAGCATCGAGTTCGCGATGCAGCGACAGGATCAGCGGCGCATTGTCGGCAATGCGCAGGATTTCGGGGGTGATCTTGACGCCCTGGCCGCGCAGCTTGGCCATTTCGCTGACGAAGTGGTGGGGATCCACGACCACGCCATTGCCGATGACCGAGAGCTTGCCCTGCACCAGGCCCGAGGGCAGCAGCGCCAGCTTGTAGCTCACGCCATCGATGACCAGTGTGTGGCCGGCATTGTGGCCCCCGTGATAGCGCACCACCACATCGGCGCGCTCCGAGAGCCAATCGACGATCTTGCCCTTGCCCTCGTCGCCCCACTGCGAGCCGACGACAACCACATTAGCCATAGAATTACCTTCTCCAGGATAGGCGCGACATAAAGGGCCCGGCCGCCACGGCCACACCCTTCTCCACTTGGACGTCTGTCCTCCCGACCACCTTGGGTAGAATTTTGCCGATGGCCGAATAACTGATAAGTCCTGACGTCCATACATCACCAAGACGACGATGACAAAGCCGCTCAACCACCAAAATCGCGGCATATCCGCCCGAATGCTCGATCAGCCCTATCTGCTCCTGCTGCTGGCGCCCCTGTTCTGGGGCGGCAACGTCGTCGCCGCCAAGCTCGTGGTGGGCGAAATCGACCCATTCCTGCTGCTGGCGGCCCGCTGCGTTGGCGCCACGCTCTTCATCCTGCCCTTCTCCTGGCGCTATCTCAAAACCGATTGGCCGGTGATCCGCGGCACCTGGCCCCTGCTGATGACCTACGGTTTTGTCGGCTATGCGCTGTTCAACGTGCTGCTCTATGTGGGGCTGAGCACCACGACCGGCGTCAATGCGGCAATCGTCCAGGCTGCTTTGCCCATGATGATTCTAGCAGCCAATTTCATCGTCTTCCGCGCGCGGGTGAAGGCGCTGCAGATCGCCGGCGTCATCATCGCCATTTCAGGCGTGCTGCTGACGGCGACCCATGGCGACCTGGGGCGGATCCTGAGCCTCAATATCAATGTCGGCGACGGCTTCGCGATTCTGGCATG
Source organism: uncultured Devosia sp. (assembly GCA_965650055.1). Lineage (GTDB taxonomy): Bacteria > Pseudomonadota > Alphaproteobacteria > Rhizobiales > Devosiaceae > Devosia. The sequence goes on along the minus strand of CBFGMY010000007.1, from coordinate 39,975 downwards.
CCTCGCCTACACGACCTACACCCTGGCCCTGCGGTTCCGCCCCGACGTGCACATGATGAGCTTCATGGCCGTGGCCTTCTCGGGCGCGGCGATCAGTGGCGTGATCATGCTGCAGCTGTTCGGTCCGGGCCTCGTGTCCTTTGTCACCATCCCGCAGATGTCGCCGGCCGTCTGGGCGGTCCTCGTCTATGTGATGATCTTCCCGTCCATGTTCAGCCAGGTGTTTTACGCCCGCGGTGTCGAACTGGTGGGCGCCAATCGCGCCGCGCCCAGCCACAACCTCATCCCGGTTTTCGGCGCCCTAGGCTCGGTGATCATCCTGGGCGAGAGCCTGCAGCTTTATCACTATGCGGCCGCGCTCATCATCGTCGGCGGCATCGTGCTGGCGGAATGGGCGGCGCATCGGAAAATCCAGGCCGCCCCGTCGTAAAAAGGGCCGGAGCATAGCCCCGGCCCGCAAAGCGCTTCGTTTCGCCTGACCGGCCTAGAACCGCAGGGCCTTGGCCTGCTTGACGCCTTCGAGCGCGGCGATCTCTGCGAGCTGCGGCTCGGTCAGCGTACCGTCGATCGAGACCAGCGCGATGGCGTCCGAACCGACATCGACACGGCCGAGGTTAAAGTTGGCGATATTGATGCCCAGCTTGCCCAGGAGCGTACCGAGGCGACCGATATGGCCCGGCTTGTCCTCGTTGGTGACATAGAGCATGGACGGCGACAGCTCGGCTTCCATGTTGATGTCCTTGACCTGGATGATGCGCGGCTTGCCATTGGCGAAGATCGTGCCGGCCACGCCGCGAACCTGGCGCTCGGTGGTGACGGTGAGGCGGATATAGCCCTCATAGGCGCCCTGGCGATCGCGGGTCGTGGTCTCGACGGTGATGCCGCGATCCTTGGCGATCTGCGGCGCCGAGACCATGTTGATGTCGCCCAGCGAGGGCTTGAGCACGCCATTGATGGCGGCCGCAATCATCGGCTTGATGTTGAGTTCGGCAACATTGCCCTCGAACTCGACCTTGATGCCGCTGATCGCCGTCTCGGTGAGCTGGCCGGCGAACGAACCCAGGGCTTCGGCAAGCTTGACCCAGGGCGTCAGGATCGGTGCTTCCTCGGCCGAGATGGACGGGAAGTTGAGCGCATTGGTGATCTCGCCAACCATCAGATAGGCCGAAATCTGCTCGGCCACCTGCAGCGCCACATTTTCCTGCGCTTCGGTCGTTGCTGCGCCCAGATGGGGCGTGCAGATCACGTTGGGCAGCTCGAACAGCGGGTTGTTCTCGGCCGGCTCCTCGAGGAACACGTCGAGCGCCGCGCCGGCAACCTGGCCGGACTTGAGCGCGTCATAGAGCGCGGCTTCGTCGATCAGCCCGCCACGGGCGCAGTTGATGATGCGCACGCCCTTCTTGGTCTTGGCCAGCGCCTCGGCATTGAGAATGTTGCGCGTCGCATCGATCAGCGGCGTATGCAGGGTGATGAAGTCGGCGCGCGCCAGGAGTTCGTCGAGCTCGACCTTTTCGACGCCCAGCGTCTGGGCGCGTTCGGGGGTCAGGAACGGATCGAAGGCAATGACCTTCATGCGGAGGCCAATGGCGCGGTCGGCAACGATCGAGCCGATATTGCCGGCGCCGATCAGGCCCAGCGTCTTGTTGGTGACTTCGACGCCCATGAAGCGGTTCTTTTCCCACTTGCTGGCGCGGGTCGAGGCATCGGCTTCGGGCAGCTGGCGGGCCAAAGCCATCATCATGGCGATGGCATGCTCGGCCGTGGTGATCGAGTTCCCGAAGGGCGTGTTCATCACGATGATGCCCTTCTTGGTCGCGGCCGGAATATCGACATTGTCGACACCGATGCCGGCACGGCCGATCACCTTGAGATTGGTCGCCGCGGCAATGATCTTCTCGGTGATCTTGCTGGCCGACCGGATGGCGAGGCCATCATACTGGCCGATCACCTCAAGCAGCTTTTCCTTGTCCTTGCCCAGATCGGGCAGATAGTCGACCTCGACACCATTGTCCTTGAAGATCTGGACGGCGGTGGGGCTCAGCTTGTCGGAAACGAGAACCTTGGGCATTTGGGTAATCCCTGAATTTGATGTGAAACCTACCCCCACCCTCGGTCCCTCCCCACAAGGGGGAGGGATGCACAGGAGCCGCGCACTCCAGGGCTGCGGCTCCATCGTCTCCCTCCCCCTTGTGGGGAGGGATCAAGGGTGGGGGTCTTCGTTTAGGCAGCGGCCTTGTTCAAGGCAGCCAGTTCTTCGGCAAAGGCATAGTCCAGCCACGGCACCAGTGCGGCCAGGTCGGACGCCTCGATGGTCGAACCGGCCCAGATGCGCAGGCCCGACGGAGCGTCCTTGTAGGCGCCGATGTCATAGGCCACACCCGCCTTGTCGAGGCGCGACACGATGGCCTTGGCGAAGGCCGCCTGCTTGTCGCCGTCGAGCGCCACCACGGCGGGATCGACGATCGAGAAGCACACCGAGGTGTTCGAGCGGTTGGCGGGGTTCTTGGCGAGGAATTCGACCCAGTCGGTCTTGGCGACCCAGTCGGCCAGCACCTTGTAATTGGCGTCGGCGCGGGCCTGCAGGCCCTGGAGGCCGCCGGCCTTGAGACCCCATTCCATGGCGTCGATGGCGTCCTCGATGCAGATCATGGAGGGCGTATTGATGGTCGCGGCCTCGAAGACTTCCTCGAGCAGCTTGCCACCCTTGGTCAGGCGGAAAATCTTGGGCAGCGGGCGATCGGGCTTGAACGTCTCGAGCCGCTCGACGGCGCGCGGCGAGAGGATCAGCACGCCATGGGCGGCCTCGCCACCCAGCGCCTTCTGCCAGGAGAAGGTGACCACATCGAGCTTGGCGAAATCGAGGTTCTGCGCGAAGGCGGCCGAGGTGGCGTCGCAGATGGTCAGGCCCTTGCGATCGGCGGCAATCCAGTCGCCGTTCTCGACGCGCACGCCCGAAGTCGTGCCGTTCCAGGTGAAGACCACGTCGCGGTCGAAATCGACCTGGCCGAGATCAGGCAGTTCGCCATAGCCGGCCTTGAGGATGCGCACGTCATCGAGCTTGAGCTGCTTGCTCACATCGGTGACCCAGCCTTCGCCGAAGCTCTCCCAGGCCAGCATGTCGACGCCACGGGCGCCGAGCATGGACCACAGCGCCATTTCGACGGCGCCGGTATCGGAAGCGGGGACGATGCCGATGCGGTAATCGGCGGGGACCTGCAGCAGCTCGCGCGTCAGATCGATAGCGCGCTGGATGCGGGCCTTGCCGGGCTTGCTGCGGTGCGAACGACCGACCAGCGCATTGGCTAGCGCCTCAACCGTCCAGCCAGGACGCTTGGCACAGGGGCCCGACGAAAAATTGGGGTTTGCCGGTTTCACCGCCGGCGCGATCAGGGGCGTTGCAGCCATCTTAAGCGACCCTCCCAGGTCTATGCGTCTCGCGTTAGGGCGAGATGTCCTGAGGCGGGAAATACGCTCGATGACGGGCCGTCGTCAATGAGTCTTTTGGCGGCGCGGCGGTGTGCGCTACAGCAAAATTCTGGAACGAAGCCGTACTAAGTCTCTGAAATCACGAGTGCCGTATATCAAAACTCTGGAATGAGTATTCGGCGCGCCATGCCAAAGCAGGAATATTTATTAATGCCAATAGGTTAGTAGAAGAAATGAGAGCAGACCAAGCTCGACGGTTATTGCAGGGCCTGCCGCTCTTAGAAATGCTAACCTTCTGACAGGCCCGCCGGATTTCAGGACACACTCCCAAGTTGGCCCATCTCCTCGCCCACCCAGCGTTTCAGCGTCGTTTGCTCGGGTTACGCGAACTTCCCCAAGACCCAACGCCATGAGCGTTGGAAGGGGACATTGGTACGCCGTGATCCAAGATGGCGATGTCCGCAGTCATTGGAGAGAAACAATGAATCCGCCGTCACTGCCATCTTCGCGAAAATCTCAATCCATACTTGTACTTCTGCGGGATCCCGATGACACTTCCTTACGCATCGAAGTTGGGGGGTGACTTTGGGTTTTTTGGGGGCAGTTCGCGACGACGTTTCACTGCCTTCTGGCATTGAGGTTCGCGGCGTTCGCGAGATTCGGGCGGTAGCCGCTACGCTCTCTGTCGCTGCCGATCCTCTACTGGTTTGCAAAGAAATCGTCGACAACCGCTTTCGAAACGATACGATCCGCGCGTTCTTCGAAGGCCTGCCCGAAGAACATCGACACTACTGGATTGCCAGTCTCTACGCGCTTTTGATGGGCAGCGACCGGCGAAAGCAGCTCGCTGCATACTTCACGCCTCCCCACCTCGTCGACTATTGCATTGATGTTCTCAGCCAGCACGGCGTCCAGGTCGGTAAGGATCGCATCCTTGACCCCTCGTCGGGCGGAGCAGCTTTTCTTGTTCCCCTTGCGCAACGCATCGTGCGGGACGGTCGCAGATCGGGCATGCCCGACAACCATATTCTGGAATCGATTACGACGAGCCTGTTTGGCATTGAAATCGATGCGGGGCTGTCGAACCTCTCACGGACCCTGATGGAGCGTGTGCTCGACGCGGCGGGCATCGCTTGCGACCCGACAAGCTTTGCCATCGTCAACGCCGACACACTGGACACACGGGCGCCCGATCAGCTGTTCGATGCTGTAATTGGGAACCCGCCCTACGGACGTGTGCGGAGACCGGAAGTCTACCTAGAGAGATTTCGCGACGTCGTCTCCGCCAGCTACTTCAATCTATATGCACTGTTCATCGAGGCAGCCCTGCGTTGGACAAAGCCCGGCGGCTTGATCTGTCTGGTCGTCCCGACCTCCTTCATCGGCGGGCCCTACTTCGAGAAGCTTCGGGCTAGCATGACGCGGAACGCTTACGTCGTTCAGCTCGACCCGGTGAACCAGCGAGAAGATCTGTTCCTCGACGTGCTTTATGATGTGTGTGTCCTGGTCCTCCGGAAAAAGGGGCAAGCCGTCTCAAGGCCGGTGCCTTCATCCCACCTGCTTCACGTCGACCGCCCTCCTGAACCGCTTGGGGTTCCCGACATTCCGACCGACGATGGCTCTTCCCGTATCTGGGCAATGCCATCGGGCGCCTCGATACCCTATTTCCAACCTGGTCTCGCCAGGCTCCAAGATTACGGCTACCGGGCGAAGGTCGGGTATTTCGTCTGGAATCGGGAAAAGGAGCGCTACGCAACCCGCCCAAAGGGCCCTCAGGAAGGCGAAGTCCCTCTGTACTGGGCCCATGGAGTCAAGGCCAATGAGGAAGCCCAACCCAACGATCGAAAGAACAGCTCCGGAGATATCGGCGTCGTCTCGTTCCCTGGCAGCAGTCCTGCCGTGATCCAGTCCGACGCGATCATCCTCCAGCGCACGACCAACAAGCGGCAGAATCGTCGGTTGGTTGCCGGCCTGATCTATTCCGACCGCGTCCCCGGCAATGCCGGCTTCGTGAGTGAGAACCACACGATTCTGGTACTTCCCATCGACGGAAAAGAGCAGAGGGTCACGCTCGAGACGCTTTGCCGCCTCTTGAACACATCGGCCGTGGACGAGCGGTTCAGACGAATATCGGGAACGGTCAGCGTGTCGTCGAAGGCCTTGGCCGTCCTGCCGCTGCCGCGCGTGGAGGAGATCACGGCCCTGTTCGGCGCCTGCGATGACGAAGTCGCTGCGAGGATGGCCTATGAACGATCCCTTGCCAAGGCGGCCAGCCCCCGTCTGGTCGAGGTTCCATGACCATGCTCGAGAGCGGGCCGCCAGACGAGGTTAGGGTGCGCGTCGAACCTGCGCATGGCCGCCGCTTCTATCGTCGTGGTGAGCCAGGAAAGGGCGTGGAACTGTCCTCTGCGACCCTGGGGCTCCTCTCTGAATTCGAAGACGTTATCGCGGATCGCAAGAGCCGGGTTTCTCTCGCCTGGCCCGTGGGCCCAGAGGATGTGGGCACGTTACATTCTTTGGCTGCCCTGAGCCGGATTCAGAGCGGAACAAGCGACGGGTTGCGGACACTCTTCTTCCCGTGGAGCACGGGAAGTCGGGGCTTTCAACGTGCTACATTGGTAGACCGCGTCCACCTGCTGAACTCTGTGAAGCCGCGACTGACTACGATTCTATCGAACCCTAGCAGGGCCGATCAGTCGTACGTGCTTGGACTGCATAGCCTCCAGCATATCTCGAGCAGCGGCAAATCGCCGAAGAATTTGACCAAAGCCCTGGCAAAGGATCCCGGTGCAATTCACCCGTCGTTGTTCGAGATTATGCCTCAGACCGGCATCAGCGCCCAAGGTAGCGTCCACCACTACGCCAAGCTATTCCTCAGCAGAGTCCGTCGCCATACGTGGTTTGCAGACAGCGCTAGGCTGACCGAACTGTCGACGGCTGCGGGGTCCCCTTTCTTCATGGTCGGCCTCCACCAGCAGACCATCAACGCAAAGCACTTGAAGTCCCAAGGTTTCGACCCGCGATACGGTGGGCGACACCCTGACACGATTTTGCTCGATTTGACACAAAGGGCACGCCGCCGCTTGGCACCCAAATGGCGCGACGCGGTGCGGAAGTTTTTCGATCTAATCCTGAACGTTTATGGGGACAAAGCACCTCCGATCCATGCCGTGACGGATGACGTCTTCGTAGCGCAGGAACTTCGGTTCAAGATCGTCCACGACTACGACGAACGCCGCCGTGCCCGGAGCCAGAAGGATCGGTCACCGGTCAGAACCAGCATCACATTCAACGCCGAGCCCGATCTTTTCGGTACGAAGGCGTTCGCTCCCGGCAAGGTCACCGAGGTGAAGGCCGAGGCGTATGGGAGTGAACTGCTGCGCATCCAACAGTTCGGCTTTGCCCTCACCCGGAATCTCGAAGCTATGGGAATGCCTGATCAGTACATGGAAGGCATCCGGTCGGCCGGTTTTGTTCTCCAGAACCTAATGTCAGTGCCCGGTCCACCCAAGCAGATGCAGGAGTTCATCAACGACAACTTCAGCGGGCTCGACCGCGAGCGCGTAGGTGCGGGCTACGACCACTTGAGGGTCCGGGGCCTGCTTCGCGAGGCGGTGGCGACTGGCTACGCTGGGCGGCATCAGGGTGAACTCCAGGATTACTTGGCAAGCGTCGACAAGGTTGGCATCGCGCTATCCAGTGACAGTCCTGGGTGGGCCCTATTCGACAAGGCAATGCGTGCCATCGTGCAGAGATCCACGCGAACGATCGTGGTTGTGCGAAGTGAGACGGTAAAGAGTTTTGTCGAGTGGCGGTTCGAGCACGCTTCCGAATTGGCTGACATCCGTGACGCCTTGTTGAAAAAGGTACTACTGGTCGCCAAACGCAACGCCAATCACGCGGTTGGCGAGGATACGGTGCAGCGGCAGTTGTATTCCCGCATGCTCTTCATCGAGCCGATCGCCGACGATTTCCTACACGTGCTCACGAACGGTTGGACGCCCGCCAGCGTGCGTCTGCTATCCAGCATAGCTGGCGCCGAGCAGATCCGACGCCGTGTCGACGCATTGCTTCAAATCCCCGGGATCGCTCCCGTCAAGCAAACCCTCGATGTCGTCGGCGCTGAACTCAACCGAGTGCTGGACGGTCATTTTGCCGATATTCCTGATCTGGAGATTGCGCCTAGTCTGCCTAAGTTATCGGCCTTGGATCTTCGCGCCGGAAGCTCGGTTGGCGGGCGTCGCAGGACCATAATCTCCGAGGGGGGTATCCGTATCCTGGCCTTCGACAGGACGGAATTCGCGGTCTACGATCCGAGCGAACTTCAGCCATTCTCGAAAAAACTGGCGAAAGACTTGGTTCGTGGTGACCAGATTTTCGCAATCGACCCCGAGTTCATTGCTATCGCTAGAGATCGTTTGAACTTTGTCGCAAGAGCATCGCAGATTCTGCCTCAGTATCACCGTGTAGTTGCCGATGCGGCCCGAAATCTCCCTGGCGACAGCGTCACCGACAAGGCGAATTCGCTCCGGGCGACCATCCTCCACAAGAGTCCAAATACAGACCTGCCAGGGATTCAGGCTATGCGGGCATGGATCGACGTCGAGGACTTAATCGACGCTTCTGCTACCGACGTGCGACCCAATGCGCCGAGATCCAAGGAGCAATACCTCTGCTTCATGAGTGCCTTGGATGTGGAAGAGGATCTGGCCAAATTCTATTGGGACTACGCGATCTTCATGACGCGGTCGCTGCGGATCAAGTCCGGGGCGGCGTTCCACCAACTCTTTATGGGGATCCTGGTGGATCCATATTCGGTGGTTTCACGACTTCCACCCGAGAGTAGCGCTGAAATATGGAGGCTGCACGAAGCTGCGGAGAGCCGGATCGTCACAGTTTCCCAAACGGCGGAGGACGATGAATGAAACTGGTCGATCAGAAGGCCCTGCCCGCCGATATCGTTGAGGTACTATCCGAGGCCAAAGAAGCGATCGTCGACAGCCTGCTGAACACTATGTGGGAAACGGTGAGCGGTTCCGGGCCTGGTGGGCGAGTTGTTCATGGCGCGAAGCCATCGCAGCAGTTCGTCAGCGGATTCCTGATGCCCCGTTACGATGCTGGGGCAGTCAACGATGAGACATCAGACATCCATCTCAGTACGATTGGAATGGACTGCCAGATCGATGCCAACGCAAAGGGTGTAGCACGGGTTGAGGCTCAGTTCGCCATCTATGTCCGAGCCCTACCAGAATGGAGTGAGCTTCAGAGCGACGCCCTCGAACTAATGCCGAACTTTCTGCTCAGACCTGAAATCGAGGAGGATGTTCGCCACCGGCTGCACGACCGTAGGGAAGTGCTCAAGGCCGATGAGGCGGCCGGGAGATCTCCTGCCCGTAAATGGCCGGAACGGCAACAAGAAGCCTATGGAACCCTGCTCGCGGAACATGGGGTACGGATCGAGACGGGCGCCCAACTCGGCGACCAGGAGCTTGAGGAAGGCGAAGAGGCAATCGAACCGCCGCAAGACCTGGAAGTCCGACAGTTGGCGCCGCGCAAAGGCAGATTCATTTTCGACAACGAGCGTTCCGCGCGCGATGCCGAAATGCCGTCCAAATGGATCAGAATACCAATCGTGCCGAACGTGCTCGAGATTGATCTTGCAGATGAAAGCACCATTCAAGGCCGCGCCGATGCGTGGGCTGCTGACACGCGCACAAAGATCAGAAGTACCGTTCAGGCCTGGTTGGACAGCGACGATGGCAAGCGGCTAGCCCTCCGAAGAACAGCACTTCGGCCATCCAACGTCGCGTCGGAGCAAAGCTGGAACGCGATGCTGGCAGAGTTGAGAAAGACCTCTCCCGCTCTGGACGACATCGCCCCCAATATTGACCGGGTCACGTTGAGCGTAACCCTTCGACTAGACCTGCGAGATCGTTCGCGACGCACCCTACGCGTGCTCCTCGAAAACAACGGGGAGGAAGTGGACAGGCGGAAGCGTGATCGCTTCGACCACTCGATTCATCAGGTTTCCCTGAGAGTTGCGCTCCCGCGCTCGGCCCACCTCCCCCTGCGCTTGGACCGAGTAGAGCCCTCGTACCGGTTCCAAGACTTTCTCACGTATCCTGCCATTGGCGTGAACTGCGGAACTGTTGTTGAACCCTCTGACGACGACAGGTTGTTGCTGGCAACCACTTGGTCACCGAGATATCAACAGCCGCGCATCACACCTACTATGGTCGACGAATGCCCGACTGGTTTCCTAGACCTTGGAGCAGATAGCTTTTCCGCTTCTTCGCTGTTAGCGATCGTGGACGCATATCAATCTTGGATCGCTGATAAAGAGGGCAATCTTGACCCGACGAAGGGGGCACGTACCACTGAGGACGCCGAACGGGAACGAACACGATTTAAGAAGGACATTGCGCAGTATCGAGCCGAATGCGCGCGCATCAAACTGGGCATAGAGCTGCTGATCGAGTCAGAGATGGCCTATCGCCACGACGAGAATGCGTCGAAGGCCTCCCCATTCAGAGCGTGGCTGCTTCTGAACAGATCGTTCGCTGATGCTGGCAAGGCCCGCGGCGTTACGTCGTGGCGCCTGTTCCAGTTAGCGTTCATCCTCGCCCACGTCTCGACGATTGCATCGCGCATGCCGGCATTCGCTGAGGCACGTTGGTTCGACCAGGATTTCGACGAGCAAACCGCCACACTTCTCTATTTCCCGACCGGCGGCGGGAAGTCCGAAGCATTTTTCGGCCTTCTCCTCTTCAATCTGTTTCTCGACAGGTTGCGGGGAAAGCTAGTCGGCGTAACGGCGCTGATCCGCTATCCGCTGCGCCTCCTGACGCTGCAACAGGCCCAGCGCCTGCATGCGCTTCTGACAAGAGCCGAGCTGCGAAGGATCTCCGCGGGTATTCCAGGGGAGCCGTTCCTCATTGGCTTCTGGGTCGGCGACAGCAACACGCCGAACCGTAGCAATGACGATCGTCTGGCGGCCATACCGTATTCCAACGATCCGAAGCATGCCAACGGCGACGACGCCTCGACCAGGGACTATGACGAGGCAAACGAAAGCTTCAACAAGATACCGACATGCCCGATTTGCGGAGAGCATACTGGGCTTCGGAAAGTCCGGACTTCCACAGGTGACGAGACCCGCGTGTTTTGCCTCTCTTCTTCCTGCGCGTGGAACCGCGGCACTGGCAACAGCCCCATGCCCTTCCTCATCGTGGACGAGGACATCTACGCAAGGGCGCCGGCTGTGCTCTTGGGAGTTATCGATAAACTCGCGCTGATCGGGCAGAGCCAACGAACTATCGGTAGAATAGTGGCGATGTTCGGCCTGGCAAGGTGGCGCGATCCGGCCTCGGGTCGTTTCGTAATGCCTTCGGTCGATCAGTTGAAGACCGGCGCGGCCAGCGGGGGCCTCATCGAAGTAGCTCCCGCCTTTGCCAGGGGCGCCGAAGTGTTCGTCGACCCCCTGCCCTCATTGATTATTCAGGACGAGGCCCACCTGCTCGAAGAAAGCCTCGGTACATTCGCTGGCCTGTTCGAAACACTGCTAGAACAGATCATGATCCGAAGCGCCAAACTGCTCGGAAACAGAGCTGCGCGGATTCCTGCTGGAGACCGAACGCCCCGCATGCCGAAGGTGATCGCCGCGACGGCCACCGTAAGCGTGCCGGAGCAGCAGTTTGGAGCGCTTTATCAGCGTCGCCATATGCATTTCCCGTATCCAGGACCTTCCCTATACGAGTCCTTCTACTCTCGACCCGCGGAGCCGACGCGAGCTGCGCGAAAGGGCCTGGCAGGGGGATCACCGCTGTCGCCCGAGATCGAGGCGCCATGGATGCGTACTTATGCTGCGGTGATGACGAACGGCAAAAATCATACGGTCACCACTGTTAAGTTGCTGGCTGCATATCATTTGGCCATTACCGGCTGCTGGCAGGACATGCACGATCCCGCGCTTCGACAAGATGTCGTCAGGCGGCTGACCGCATCCCTTAGCCCAAACTCTCCGCTTCGACATTTCCATGCCGACGCACTGGAAAAGGTCGCCAACTACTCGCCCGACCTGTTGGCAACGCTGCTCGACCTAATGCGTATCTCCCTCACCTACGTAACTAACAAGAAGGGTGGTGATCAGGTTATCGATGCCTTCGGTGAGGAAGTGGCAAAGTCCCACGCAAAGGCTGGGCGCGCTCTTGGTCACTTCAAGACTGAGCTTATCTCCGGCGGCGTCGACGTGGCGACCATCCAGGCGATCATGCGCGCTGCAGATGGGACCTCAACGCCCGGGGAAGAATTCCAGAATCTCGAAGGCTCTCTGCGGAACATCGTGGCCACCTCGGCCATTTCGCACGGCGTCGACGTCGACAAATTCAACGCCATGTTCTTCGCCGGCATGCCGAGTGACATTGCCGAGTTCATCCAGGCGTCCTCGCGCGTGGGTCGCAATCATGTCGGTTTCAGTCTGCTTGTGCCTACGCCGCACTCGCGCGGCGATCGCTATATCGTCGAGACCCACGATATCTTCCACCGGTTCCTGGAACGCATGATCGCGCCGCCTGCCATAACACGGTGGGCAGTGACCGCACACGACCGTGTTATGGCCAGCGTGTTCCAGGCTTGGTTGGTTGGCTGCGTCGATCAACAGCTGTTTGTGCAACTACCAGACGCGGATAAGGCGAAGGTCCGTATCTTCAATTCGGTGCTCGACGTGAGCCGACTGTTCTCCTCATCAGACTACCCGCAGGCATCGAAGGACTTCTTGGACTTCGCCACCGCCGCCCTGGGCGTCAACGGCCGAGGGATTGACAGGGTCGGCGCCGCGCCAAATGGCAATTTTTACGAAGACAATATTCGGAACAAAGCCAAGCTCCTTGTCGACGACCTTCGTGGCAGCGGCACAACCACTCCGCTTCGCGACTACTGGAGGAATGGCAACGTCGCTCAGCCGCCGATGCTGTCCTTGCGCGACGTTGATGAGGCTGGAAAGTTCTATCCTGCCCGCGGCCTGAGCGCAGGTGGGGGCGACAAGAACGTTGAGGAGGCCCTAAAGGTTATCCGCAACAAACGAGTAGGCGAACTGGACGGAGCCGACTGAAATGCAAAGATCCCGCACTCAGCTCGCTACCTCTTACGCACCCGGGGCCCTTTTCACCTATGAAGGAGGGTTGGGCTGCTGCGGCGCAATCCCCCTCCCCGCGGTTTTCAGTTCTCAACACGCCAATCTGGAAGTGCAGCTCTTCGAGCACCTCAAGGAGTTCGTGACCAGTTGGTTCGAGCGCGCTACTGCGGCGCGACCTGCGCCTGCTGTGCTGCCGGAGCAGGCCCTGGACCCCGTTTTCCTTGACTACACCGATCAACCAAATGTCGACCCGAGTCGGTTTCAGCTCACGAAGCCTGACCGTATCGGCTTTATGCCCGACCCATTGGTCTTTTGCTGTTCAGAATGTGGGCTCCTCTCAGAATTCGACAACGTTGACCAACTCGACCGCCTGTGGGATCGGACCAAAGCCAGAACCGACTGCAACACCCAAACTCGGCATAAATGGCGCCAGGTGGATGTGGTGTTTGCGCACTGGTCCGGCAACTACCAGGGGTTGAGCCCGTACCGTCTCATCATGGATCGGGAAGGCAAGATCGAGAAGGTCCGCCGTTGCAGCAACAACTGCGGCGGGGTCGAATACCGTCTGGTTCGGAATGGCTCGTCCTTTTTCAGTGACTGGCGGTTCGAGTGCACGACCTGCCTCTCTCAAAAGGATGTTGTTCAAGCGGACAGGGACAGCTTGGCGCTTCTGAAGCCGCTGATGGATCAGGGTTCAGGAAATCTGCCAAAGGAATGGAACATGCTGCCGGTCTCTTACCGCGCTTCATCGGTCCACTACGTGCAGACTGACAACTTCATCCTGTTCAAAGACAATGAACTCACGACGTTGATGTCCCGCACGCGGCGCGACGACCTAGTGGTTCGATTGCAGAAACTCTACGACTTCCCAGGGACAGCCCTGGACCATGATGAGGTCCTTCGGCAACTCGAGGCCAACCAAAAGAGCGCCGAGATTACCGACTACAAGCGATGGCTGGATCTGCTGGCGACCATCCCAGCCGCCCAACGCGACCTCATCCAGAAGCAGCTCACGGATATGCGTGAACGCTTCGAGCAGCAGCAGCTCATCGTCAAGCCCCGTGACGAAGCCCCCTGCCTGCGCGCGCAAATCGAGGCGAACCTCGATTGGGCACGGCGGTACAACCCCATTCGGTTGGGCCTTGAGCACGATGCCTTACGACGAGAGGTTGTCGATCGCAGCGGCAGCACTCCATCATTGCCGTCGATCTCCGTGACCCATCCCGCCACCAGGGATATCGACCCAGACGACACAATTGCCGGCGACACTTACAGGGCCAATATCCAGTCCAAACTCGGTCGTTTGGGCATATCGGAAATGGCACTGCTGCGCGGGCTTGACACCTGCCAGTACAGTTTCGGCTTTACCCGTGTTGCTGCCACCCCCACCACAATGGTCAAAGACCTTGAGATGCCTGTTCGCCTCAAGGCGTTCGAACGGGTCGATCGATCCAAGAACCCAATCTACGTGATGGAGCAAAAGAACGAAGGCTTCTACGTCAGACTCGACGAGGGCCGAGTGATTGAGTGGCTCGGGGAAAATGGCTTTGCAGAGGACCTGCCGGTGCCCGGCGGGGTAAAGCTCGGCGGCATGCTGATCGAGCAGTATACCGACTTCGGACGATTCCTGGATGCTTACAAGGACCGCGCACATTCCAAGAAGGTGCCGCGGTCGATACCCAGCTTCGTCTACATGCTGCTGCACACCATGGCGCACCACCTGACCGATGTCGTGGTGGAGCACTCCGGTCTCGAGCACGGCTCAATCGGTGAGTACATCTTCCCCGCTGACCTCGCGTTCTTGATATACCGGAAGGGAATGACGCCGGATTTGGGCAACCTGTCGGCCATGTGGCGTAACCATGGTGCCCACATCTTGGAGCGGCTCCTGTGGGATCGCACACTCATGTGCGACAGCGGCAGCCTGTGTGACCATCGCGGGGGCGCATGCCCGGCTTGCATCATGGCACCAGAGGTCGCCTGCATCGCGGGCAACAACCTGTTGAGCCGAGCCTGTCTGATCGGGGGCCCGGCGCCGAGCTGGGATTCCATCGACCTCGATCTCAGCGGATACCTTAGTTTCAAATGAAGCTGGGACATCTGGATGCACTCATTCAGGTGACGTATGCAGACCCCCTGCTGTTCTCCGACCTTTTGATTGCGATCCATGATGCCGATGGACCAGGCCATGCCTGGCGTACGGTGCATGATCTATCCAGGCAACGCCGGATGCCGGATGCCGACTTGACTGCAGCTCTAGCAGGAATGGTCGAATGCGGCGTGCTGGAGATGACTGGGCACGGAGTTCGGGCCGCTATGGGCGCGGCCTCGCTTCGAGAATACGCGCTGGTACTGCGCGGGGTGGCCCATGGGAAGCACATGCGGCGGGATGCTAATGAGATCGAAGTCGTCCTTACGCCGCCGGCCAGGCCATCGAGGCTGATGGAAGTGCTGCCGAATTTTGGGCCAGCCTGGGCAGCTCTCGAACACACCAATGACAGCCTAATCGCACTTGCAACTCGGGCCACCAAGAAGTTCGTGATCGTCAGCCCCTTCGTCGACCCGGAAGGCATAGACTGGATCGACAGCCTCTTCGCTGCAGTGGGCCCCAGCGTGCACAAGGTGCTGATTGTTCGTGGAGATGAGCAGATATCCTCCTTGCGAAGCGAACGTGATCGGGTTGCTCGCTGGACGGCCGAGCTCAGGACCTTTTCGATCTCCCATAAACGTGCAGATCGCGAACTGCCTATCGAGACATTTCATGCGAAGATCGTGCTGAGCGACGCCAGTTCCGCGTATGTAGGTTCAGCAAACATGAGCCGTTGGTCTAGGGATACGACGCTGGAATGTGGGATGGTCGTGCGTGGGCCGGCTGTTCGATCGATCGCGTCCCTCGTGGAAGCCATGATGAGCGTCGGCAAGGTTCAGACCGTCTAACGATTTACGCGGCTCTCCGGCCTCGGTGAGACCGTATCGGCTTTTCTAAGGGTTGAGGGCGGCTTGCAATTCCGTTGATACCTTTGCCCGGTCCACATGCTCTTACGGAGCTGACCGACAACCCGGTCGCTCGCATAGAGGGTCTCTGCGCACTTGCTTCGCAGAATCGGTGGCGCCGACGATCACATTGCCCCTCCCCTCCGCTACGAGTGAACCATCTGTATGTCTCCTTTGAGCAGACGCCCGCTTGCCGGTGTGTCGAAACGACCATGTCAAAGACAAACTAGGTTCGACGGGGTACAGGTAACCTCCACAACGATTCATTCAGGTACGGCAGATCGCAATGAAGAACTCGGCGCTAGGCAAACTCAGAAACGGTGACGCTACTCGCTGGACCAACATCGCCGAAGCCGAGTTGCGCAGCGCCGAGAAGATGCAACAGTTGGCTATGCTGCTTGGAGATTTGCTGCCGACCGACGAGGGCAGTTTTGTCGTGTTCGGTTCGATGGCCCGACGGGAGTTCACGGTCGACAGCGATCTCGACTGGACAATCCTCATCGATGGGCGCGCAGACTCGCTGCACCTTCAGTTAGTTCACCAACTGCGGAACAAGCTCGACGAGGCGAAATTCAAAGTGCCGGGTCCAACAGAAGTCTTTGGGGGCCTCGTCTTTAGCCACGATCTGGTTCACGCAATCGGCGGGGATGAGGATACAAACAAGAACATGACGCGACGACTCCTGCTCCTGCTGGAGTCGGCCGCCGTGGACGCCCCAGGAAGTCATGAAGTACGCAGCCGTATCGTCAACGCGGTCTTGAGCCGTTACGTCCAGGAGGACGCCAGCTTCATCGGGTCCAATACGCGTGCCGACAGGATTCCTCGTTTTCTACTAAACGATGTTGTGCGTTTCTGGCGTACAATGGCAGTCGATTACGCTAATAAGTATCGCGCCAGGGCCGGTGATAAATGGGCCCTCCGGAACATCAAGCTCCGCATGTCACGCAAGCTTTTGTTCGTGTCGGGTTTCTTCATGTGCGTCTCCTGGGCACTCAGGGACCAGGTGGGCGACGATGATTCCTTCGTCACACAGAACCTAGTTGATCACTTAAAGGATTGGACGCAAAAGACCCCACTTGAGTCTTTGGCGACGGTAGTCGCTCAATATGCTCCGTCTCTCGCTTCCGACATATTCGACAACTACGATGCCTTTCTCGCCCTGCTCAACAACGATGAGAAGCGAAAGGGACTCGAAAAATTGTCGCCGGACGAGGCCTACGAAGATGCAGCATTCCTTGAAGCGCGAAACGTGGCGACCAATTTCGACGTGGCTCTGACAAAGCTCATGTTCGATTCAGATGATAGCGTCACGCGGTTGGTGAAAAAGTACGGAGTATTCTAATGGCTGTAATCGGTTTCTCGACTGGCGCAATCGCGTTGGATGATTTCGCGACCGCATTGCAGCTGCTCGCTCCTACTGGCGCTAGGGCAGTTGAATTATCAGCATTGCGCGCAGTTGAACTACCGGCACTTTTAGCAGCGCTTCCAGTTCGCCTCGAAGAGCTGCGAAGCCGCTACCAGTACATTAGTTTTCATGCACCGACGAACTTCGATGACGAGAACGACCTGGTTGTTCAGCTGAAGATCATTGCGGACATGGGTATGAACATCGTCGTGCATCCCGATACGATCCACGACACCTCCGTTTGGAGGTCGCTTGGCGCGCGCCTTTGTCTCGAAAACATGGACTCGCGTAAATCAACGGGACGCACTGCAGAAGAGCTTCAACCCTACTTTGACCAGCTTCCGGAAGCGCGATTGTGTTTCGATATCGCCCATGCTCGGCAGGTCGACTCCTCTATGACGGAGGCGGTCCGAATCCTGCAACGCTTCGGCGATCGCCTTGCTCAGGTCCATATCAGCGAAGTCAACAGCAAGGGACGCCACTTTGCGATGTCGTTTGCCGCCAAGCGCGCTTACGAACCCTTTGCCGCACGGCTGTCGCTGATGCCAGTGATCATCGAGTCCATGGTCGAGCGCGACGAAATCGCGCGCGAGATCTCTGAGACAGATAAGGTGTTGAACTTCGCACGCAGTCGAGCCGTACATGGCTCCGCAATGGCTGGCGGGCTGGTCGGCAGCGTTCATCGCCCAGAATAGATGGGAATACACCACGCAGTGGGACGAGCTGCCGGTGTGTCGGTTAAATCAGAAAGGGACCCAATCGGGGCCCTTCGCATCACCAAGTCTGTCGACCGTACCAGTCGTCGACGTCCTTTTTCACTTCATCCTTGGCCTTGCCGTAGCGCTCCTGGATCTTGCCCTCGAGCTGCTCGCGGTTGCCATTGATCTCGGTGATGTCGTCGTCGGTGAGCTTGCCCCACTGCTCCTTCACCTTGCCAGTCATCTGCTTCCAGCTGCCTTCAACGCGGTTCCAGTCCATGACGGATCTCCTTCCATTGATCGTGAATGCACAACGGCTTGGGTTCGGCGGCGTTCCAGCTAGCTTTGGCGTTAAGGTCGCAGCGTGAAGGTCGGGGAGAGCGAAGAGCTTCCATTCGCGGTTCGCCGACGCGGCAGGCGACCCAGGACATGGACGTCGGACTAGGACGCACAAGATCGCCAAACAACCGATACTTCCTTGCTCGTCAGCAGCTTATCGAGGAACATCGGTCTGCCGCTTCGGGCAAAGGGGGGATAATGAAACCTTATACTCGATCCATCATCGAGCTGTTCGATGGCAAGAAGAGGTTCCTGATTCCGCTTTATCAGCGGCAATACGCATGGAGGACCCAGCCTCAGCTTGAACTTCTGTGGGAGGACATCGACCGGTCCGTTCAAAGACTGGAGCAGGATAGAGCTTCTTTGACCCCGCACTTCATGGGTGCCATTGTCATTGCCCAAGTCAAGACCTTCGGTAAGCAGGTCCAGGCATACGAAATCATAGACGGGCAGCAGCGTCTCACGACCTTCCAGCTCCTCCTTGCCGCGATACGTGATGTCGCAAGGGCCAATGGTTCGCGATACGAAGCCGAGCTGCAAAAGTATCTTCTGAACGACGGGGTCATGGAGAACCAGGAGGTCGAGCGTTTCAAGCTTTGGCCATCACTGAACGATCGCCGATCCTTCATCAGCATCATCGATCCACAGGTTGATCCCCATGTTCTCGGGCCCAAGCCAACCGACGAAGATGGATTGGTCAGGCGCTCGGTCGCCGCACATGCGTATTTCAAGGAAAAGATCGAATCTCATGTCGAGGCTGGTGGCAGCTTCGACGAGCATCGTTTGGAAATTCTCTTCGAGGCTCTGAAGGATGGGCTCGCCATCGTGTCCATCGAACTGGAAGGCGGTGACGACCCACAAACGATCTTCGAGACCTTGAACAGCCGAGGCGTCGATCTCACGCCGGGCGACCTGATGCGCAATTTCATATTCCAGCGGGCCAAAGGGCTCGGCCAGGCCGACCATTCTCTGCTGGTAGACAAGCTTTACGAGAAGCATTGGCTGCCACTCGACCGTGCGTTCTGGGGGCAATCTGCATCGCGTGGGCGTCAGTCCCGCCAGAGATTGGACTGGATGTTGACGGATCATCTGTCGATGCACATCGGCGATCTGGTCTCCGTTGAGACCCTGTTTGATAGCTACCGGCGATGGATACTCAACTCACGCCCCTTCCCCGACGTCGCCGCCGAGCTCGAATCCATTTCGGCCACCGCAGCTATCGAGAAGCGACTGTTCGACCAAGACACCAAAGACCCCATCGGCAACTTCGGTCGCTTCGCTGATGCGTTCGATGTCTCGACGGCGATGCCCCTGGTCGTCTACCTAGCGACCGAGGTGGCAGTTGGCGCCGATATCGATAGAGCGCTTGCCACTCTGGAAAGCTACATACTGCGGCGGGATATCTGCGGTCTGACCACGAAGAATTACAACCGCTTCTTCATCGGCATCATCGACCGGCTTCGTGCAGCCGAAGGCAACAAGGTCGATGCGCTGGTTCTGCATCTTTCGAGTCGGCAGTCCGATCTCGATCGTTGGCCAGATGACGCGGAATGGCAGCATGCCTGGCTTGGGCGCAACCAGTACAAGGGCTCGAGGCAGCCGAGATTACGCTTCATCTTCGAAGCTATCGAGCTCGCGAAGAGAACGGCTCTCAACGAGGATATCGAGATTAAATCGACGCTCTCCATCGAGCACATCATGCCTCAGAAATGGAGGGCGCACTGGCCAATCCCGGGCTTCGACTACCTCGACGATGAGGACACTGATCCCGATCATGTCGCGAGGAAGGTGGAACGTGACGGCGTCATCGATAACCTCGGCAACCTGACCCTGCTCACTGGTTCACTCAACACCTCGGTTTCGAACGGCCCCCATTCCGTAAAAATGCCGGCGGTGCGGGCCCACTCAAGTCTGGCGCTAAATCGCGAGCTGGTCGAATACGATGACTGGAATGAGGAGACTATATCCTCTCGCGGATTGGCTCTCTTTGGAACGGCAAAAAAGATCTGGGTCGCACCCACACGGGGAGCAGATCAGTCAGGCTTGAACGACCTCGCAGGTGATGGTGTCAAGCTTCCTCCCAATGGGACCGAGTGCAAGTTCACCTATGCGGGGGTGGGCTACTCTGGGTCCATCAGGGACGGTCATCTTGTCGTCGACGGGGTAGAGCGAGCATTCGCAACCTTCTCCGGGGCCTCCAAGACAATCACGCGAACGAACCGGAACGGCTGGAACGATTGGTATCTGCGTGACGCCGAAGGCGGGTGGATATTGGCAGATGACTGGCGGCAGCAATCATTGGCATTGCCGACATTGGAGAGCATCGATGAGGATTGAGATGCGGATGGCCGACGCCAGGCGCCTGGCTAGAGCGCTGTACCCAGGCGAAAGCGCCCCGATCTCCCAGGTCAAGGCAGAGGACGAGCCGTTGAATGTGGACTGGTGGCGAAACAATGCGCAGCCCGAGAGCTCAGACAGTGCCCGTCACATTGCGGCCCTCGCTCTATATCGGGAGATGGCGAGATCATCCAAGGTTCCACTGAGCGCTGAAACCTTTCCAGCGGTCTTTGATCTCGACGACGGCCGGATGCGGCCGGACAAGGCAGTGATCAAGGTATTCTTGGATGAAGGCCTGATCCAGCCGCGGATGATGCTGGCTCAGCTGGTGTTCGACCTGACGAAAGACGGTGCCGACTATGCCGATCGCGTCCATAACTGAAAAGACCCGGCCACCGAGGGGCCGGGCAAGTGGGGTTAATGACCCTGTGCAACAAACAAGAAAGATGCGGTCTTCCCCGCCGCCAGCATTCACCCCGGCCAGGGATGATTGATGACTAGAGCTCGGCGAAGTGGTCCATGAGCTGGTGGGCATCGCTCAGAGATGTCGGGAATAGGCGCATCAGTACCTTCCCTTTGAGCTGAGAGACGTTCAGGTTCGAATTCCGTGGTTTGTGGGCTGGGTAGAGCTCACGGTCGATGGCCGGCGCCAATGTACCCGGTGCCAGGCGTGCCGCGACCCAGATGGCATTCTTCCCGCCGGAGCCCAGATCAAGGGCAACCGCGTCGCCGCGCCGGTTGAGGAAGGTGGCGATGTACTTGGTCCCGCCTGCTGCGCGCTCGGGATGGGGCGTCCAGCGCGGATCCCGAAGCATGCTGGCATTGATGGTGTCGTTGATCGAAGGCATGGTTGGATCTTCTCTTCAGATACGGGTTAGGGCGCCGGCGTGCTGGGCCACCAGGTCGGCGTAGAGGTCGGGGTCGATGCCGGCGGCCCTGGCCAGGGCAATGGCATCGTCGATCGAGACGATCGTCCCGCGGGTCCAGTCCCTGACGGTCTCCTTCGGCAGGCCGCTCCGATCCGCCAAATCATCGGTGGTGATGCGGTTGGTCCACGCATAGATCCCCAGCAGCGCGCCGACGTCCTCGATAGTGCTGGTACGATCCGCTGCCCATGCGGGCCAATTGGCGCTGAGGGTGCCGGCGTTGAAGTTGCGGCGGCCAGCCAGCCACTCCAGGGTGTCGAGCGGATCACCATAAACGCCCAGCTTGAGCTCTGATGGCATCGACCGGATCGGCTTTGTGCCGCCGGGCCCGACGAAGTTGCGGACGGACGAAATGTTCATCCCGGCCAGCGCAGCGATTTCGAATGGAGCGAACCCCAGGTCCATTTCCCGGTTTCCCGGAAAGCCCTGGAGGTAGTCGGCGAGGTTCGCCTTGGCAGCGGCCGCCAGCTGCAGACCCGGCAATGGTGACTCGTCGCCACGGTCGCGACG
This sequence comes from uncultured Devosia sp., assembly GCA_965650055.1. Lineage (GTDB taxonomy): Bacteria > Pseudomonadota > Alphaproteobacteria > Rhizobiales > Devosiaceae > Devosia. The sequence goes on along the minus strand of CBFGMY010000007.1, from coordinate 18,207 downwards.
TTCCTGGAACCGGCCCGCGTGCACGCCCAGCGATGTCGCATAAGAATCGCGGGGGATGGCAGAGAGGAAGTACGTCATCCAGTTGAGCGTATCGTCCTGAAAGTCGCCCGTATCGAGCTTATCCAATGGTGTCTCGTCATGGACGAAGTCGAAGCAGGCCCGCGCTGTCTTCCAGAAGTGCGTGCCGGACACATCGAACTGCGCCAGGCCCCCCAGGTCGTCGACTTGGCTCGCGGCCGACTGGGTGGAATCGTATGATTTGCCGAGTGCAGCCTTGCCGAAGCCGGCCGATGCGGTCGAGCGGTCGCCGACCAGGCTCTGCGCCGCCACGGTGATGAGGAAGGCGCCCAATTTCAGGTCGCTTTCTATATCGTTCCAACTTGCGGTCTGCATCGCACCCTCAATTGCGTGATATGGTGGATATCACATTTTAAAACGAGCGCAAGTTAGAAAGTGATATGGACCGTATCATTTATTTCGACATCGTTGCGCCTTGCCGCGAGACTACGTTTGGCGTTTAGCCGCCTTTGGCAGCTAGCTATTGGACCGACCGATTCCACCCCACGTACGACATCCAGCCGGATGACTGGATTGGGCGCGCAGCCGGTTCGCAACTTGAGGATCATCAATCGGTCTAGAAGCGTCACCGGAAGGGCGCCCCCCCCTGTGTGTCGGTGTGTCGCCGCTAATGCAGCAACCTCATGTTTGGTGCGGTCGGGACAGTGCCGAATCCTCGCCCATCGACGCGCTCCAGCTCATCGACGTTCTCAAGCAGAACCGCCGACGCCCGCGCTAGCGCTGCCTCAATTCGCCGCCTCACGCTGGCCGCAGCTGAGGACGAAAGGGCAGAACGATGGTCAGGACCGTCCAAGTAAATCACCCCACATTCGCCAAAGCCCGTTCTCAACTCTAGATCCGTGGCAATCGCCGTCGCGACGGCCAAATCGGAATCTGGGATGCCAGATCCGAATGTGGAAACGTCACCGAACACGATTTCTTCCCCGGCGCGGCCAGCCATGATGACGGCGAGGATATCGTTGCAGGTCTGCTCCGTGTGGAACCGCTCCGCAGCCAAGGTCTTTTCCAACTGACGGGCGAGCGCACCCGCATTGGCCGCCATCTCAGCCAGCCCCAGTACCTGCGCCACAATCCTTTGTGCGTTCCGGTAGATGGCAATGCGCCGGCGGACTCGGGGCAACAGTTTGTCGAAAGGATCGGGGACCTGCGCCTGAATGTCGACGACGGAAAACATCCGCCCTGCCCGACGCGCCGAAGCCTTCGCCGCCCGCACCAGCTTCTCGATGTCTGCGCCCGTCTGTCCAACCAGGCGATGCGCGAGCGAGGAAAGGTCCCTTCCCTCCACACCTGCACCAATGTAGCGGGCCAGAATGGCCCCAATAGCGTCCGCGTCGGGCAGTTCGATCCGAATGATCCGGTCGAGCCGACCGGCGCGCATCAGAGCGGGATCGATCCGTTCGACATGATTGGTGGCGCCAACGATCACCACGCCTGGCGTATTCATGGCGTCAGTGACGAGGACCAGCATCAGATTGACGATTTGGGTCCAGTACTCGACGTGGTCGCCAGAAATCTGCGTTCGACTGGAGATGCCATCGATCTCGTCGATGAGCAAAACGCACGGTGCGTTGGCGATCGCCTGAACAAAGACCTCCTTCATGCGATTGAGAGTGCCTGAAAGGTGCTTGTGCCCGTTCCACTCGGCAACGTTCGACGCGATCAAAGGCACCTCGAGCGTCGCAGCCAGAACGGATGCGAAACTGGTTTTGCCGGTACCGGGCGGGCCAGCCAGGACGACGGCCCGGTGATCGACCTCGTCCCAGCCGAGCTTTCCCTCGCGCCAGAGTTTCATGTCCTGGCCGAGCTCAAGCCCCCAGGCTTTCGCTTCCCCATAGCCAGCGAGGTCATCGACCCGCACCGTTGCCGGCTTTGGCTTCTCCAGCTTCGTGCTGACCACCTGCTGCAATCGGGACAAGCACTCGGACGCCGGACGGGCCCGACGAATGTGGGCTACCAGATCTGGGGTCCGCAGGTTCTCGGCGGTACGGAAGCTCAGGGCACCTGACGGGACCTCGTCATGCGTGGCCTCGAATAGCAGAGCCAGCATTTCCAGCGTGATCGGCGGCAGATCCAACACCAGGTCGGCACCAGTAAGGGCGGCAGGAACTGGATCATCGACCGCCAACGTACAAAAGATCGGAAGGCACCGTTCGGCAGCCTGCGCAATCGGACGAACCATCCGTCCGGTGTAGCGCACGCCGCCGTCGGCGATGAGCACGAAGCGCACGTCGTCGCCCAAGGTGTGCTGCGGGTTATATGCAATCGACCCGCCGCTGTGCGGCGTCGCATCCGCAAATACCTCGCCCACCATGCTCGCATCATCGCCAGGTCTACATCTGACAACCACGAAGGCCTTGGTCGCCATCAGGTCTGCAACCGTTGGAAAGTGAGGCGCCAAGCAGTGCCCCAAAGCAATCGCATACGCGGCTTTGTCAGCCGGCAATGGTAAGTTGTCCTGCATCTTCTCAGCAAGCGCGGCGGCTTCTGCCTCAGAGCGGGTATCGTATTTGAGTTCCGCTGCAGCTTGCAGGCGAAGGCCGGTTAACAGTTGGCGTGCGAGCTCGGCGCCCGGAGCAGCGTCTGCACAAGGTCGGGTTGGTTTCTTTTGATTTGCCATGTCGTCCTCGGACCCGGGCGAGCCCGGTCATCGTGTTGATGGTGTCTGAGGAGGCGGCTAAGCGATGTCGCTATCTGCAGGCGCTCCGAAGGAGGAGATAGAACAAATAAGGAACATTGTAAATAGGAATGAAATGAGGGGGCCCGGTGCGTGTGCCTCGCCTGCTTCGAGAGCAATGCGCTAGCGGTCCGCCGGGGACCACCAATGCTACTTGGCGCTGTTTTCGATTGCCTGTGTCAGCAATTCCTCGACCAGTTCGTAGGCATGCCGGTCTTCGTTCAGCGCGCGGATCTTGATCGCGTGAATCAACTTAGGGTCGAGGTACACCACAAACTTCCTGCGGCCGTCTGCTCTCTCCAGACGGTCCGATGAATCCTTCATTTTTGGTCCGCCTTTGCCCAAAACTTGAGTAAGCTCGCTTTTCGCAAATCCTACCTTACGCCGCCATGGTTGCTAATACCCTTCGGCGGGAACTTCGAAAGCACTGGCCACCGTTCACGTCCGGTAAACCTAGTCACCTAGACGTCTGGACACCTAGGTGTCTAGGCGTTGACAAATTCATACTCCCGGTCAAATTGAAGCTGACCCTGCGAATTCGGTCTCTGTCGGCAACTCTCACTCCGCCCCTGGAGGCCTCAATGAGCGCTGATGTCATTCCTTTCTCTACGGCGATCCTGCCTGCGGAAACCAGTCGCGGCTTCAAAAGCTTCAAGACCAATCGTGCCATTCCGTACACCCGGCGGTGCTGTCGGGACGCGTTGATCCAAGCCACGTTGGACCCGGAAGTTACATGCCTCCTGCCCTACGTGGGACCTCCGGGCGCGCCCGACGCGTTCTTCACCTTCGGTGTTCGGATCGCGGATCGGAATTGTCTCCTCGCCCTGTGTGACGAGACCAACGGCCAAACCTTTCCGCCCCCCGATGAATTCAGTCTCGGACTGACCGTCAACAGAGAGAGCATCCTTGCCGAGCCTGTCTTGACCATGACCCGGACCGTTTGGTCGAAAAGGGAGGTACTGGTTCCTCCATTATTCTCTGTCCGTGTGCTCAAGCGATTGGCAACGGAGGTAACGGGCCTGGCCCTAGGCGCTCTGGAAGATGAACTGATCGATGAGCCGAAGCGGTGGGTCGACTACGTTATGGCGATGGCCTGCAATGGCTTGGTCACCCTTGATTGCCGCCATCCGCTAACGCACGCCACCATGGTCAAGATGGGCCGTGATCAAGGCGATCAGGCGTCCGAGCACTGGCTCTATCAGAGATCACCGGACACATAATTGACAATGCGACTCCCCGACAGCCGCGCTCAACGGTGCGCCGGGCTACGAGAATTCAGGTGTGTCCCCGGGGTCATCATCGGGAGCCGTACTTCTTGCCCCTTGCGCCCATTAAATCAGGTCGCCAGCATCTCTTACTTCGCAAGACATGTTTATGCCTACAGGCTCGCAAAAACCTAAATACTCAATACCTTCTGCTCTAATATGGGAGTTTTTCGCAAAACACCCACAAACACCCAGCATGTCGGCTTGGTTGGAAAAAACGTCTCAAAAACCCAGTCGAACGACCCCACTTTGGCCGCAGCATTGCTGCGAACACCCTAAAATGGGTAATTTGTACTACTGTATTCATCTTTTTCGCAAATAGTATATTTCAAGTATATATCGAGAACATCACAGTACAAGTTCGCTTTGACTTGGATCTGGATATGATTCAGTCTTGCCGAATCGAACTGTGAAAAAGCAAGTCGCCATCAACGAAGGAAAGCTCTGAAGCCCAGCCCAAAAAAAAGAACACCCGGATCGTGCCAGACCCGAGTGCCCCAATAAAATCGGCCCGACTCATTTCCGTGAAGCGGCCTCAATCACAACGATAAACGTCATGTCCGTGGATGATGAGCTGCGACTCACTGTGAGTCAAGGGTCGTCTGGCATGACCGGAGAAAGTCATGCTCGAACTATTTTCCTGGCCTTCAGAGGCTCCGGACCCGTTCCATCTATGCATCGCGCCGCCGCTTGCTCCAATCGCGATGCGAGACCTTGCGAAACCCTCGCAGAACTCGAAAACCGGCGACTTGGCCCGCGCGGCACTCCACACGAAAAGCGATATCGAACAAAGCGCTGTGCAAAGAGCATGCAGCGATGCGCGCCCCGGAAGGCGATCGCGAGCGCGTACGGAACCCCGTGAAAATTCCGATGCCGAGCAGACCCAAAGTCTTCGCGCTGATTTTGCCGGAAGCGGACACCCATTCAACGTGCGGGTACTGCGCCGTGAACAACGCCAAATGCTTCTGTTGGGGTAGACGTACATGGGACTGCATTTTGTCCATAGCGAACCTTACCTCAGTGAGGCCCAGCGCCTTCAGGGGCTTAAGCCAAGCGCCTCGATGATTGGCGTCATGGTCTATGCCGAAAAGGAGCGCGAACTCTACTACGAGTCCGACCTTGAGCGCCGCTGCGTCTTAAAGTTCATGCGCGATCCCGCCGTCGCCGACATACGGGAGCAGCATACGGTCACCGATTATGCGGATGAGCACGGCAAGGTCCACCAACACACATGGGACCTCACGGTCACGTACAAGAACGGCCTGCGCGAATTGATTTTCGTCAAGCCACTATATCGTGTCCTCCAGCGACTGCAGGAGGAGTTCTATTACAACATAAGCGATTTCGTATTTCCCCACGTCGCCGAGACTACACGTCTTATTACTGAGCGCGATCTACCGGCTGATCTCATTGACCTGGCAGATATCTGTAATATCGCCATGCTTGCACCGCCGCCACCGCTGGCTGATCGGGTACTTTCCCTCATCCAAGCCAGCGACGAGCCTTTGCAGGTCAGTGAGATTGTGCGGAAATTTGCACCCGACAAACTTCACGCATCCCGCCGACCGGAACTGATCTCTTCGGCCTATTGGTCAGTCGTATTGGCGGTTGCCCGGCGAGAAGCCATGCTAGTCAGCGACGGATTCTTTGCCATGGACAGCATCGTTGAGGCGAAGAGGATCGCCGCATGAATATGCCCGTCGCTTTTGAGGATTTCGTCCAAACGATCGCGATCGATGACGATGACATCGTCCATTGGCGCAACGAGCAATGGACCGCGGAACGGCATGAAAACGATGTGGGGTATTGGCTGCAGCATATTCACGGCAAGGGACGCGAATTGCTCACGCACCGCGAGATAGCGGACGCTGGCAACGAGTTTAGGGTCCATGCCGGCAAGAACTCGAAGGCCAATCTCGAACGCGAGAAACTTAGGAAAACTCGGGACTTCGAAGACCACATGCCGACGGAAAAGGCTCTCGCCAGAACCAAGGGACGCGTGGTCGAGTTCTGGCAAGCAGCGCGTGGGGGTGACGGCGCTTCCCGTCAGCAATCTCTAGACGCCGTGCAAGGGGCGTATGACAGAGCCATGAGCGAGATGGTGCTGAGGCACGTCAAACACGGCGACCCGGTCATCAAGTTGCCGAAGCCCGGGCTGTCTACCCTCTACAAATGGCAAGCGGAGTTGCGAGAGTCAAACTACTCGCTTCGGTCGCTCATCGACGGGCGGAGCCAGCACTCCGGAAACCAGACGAGGCGTCTCACGATCGCGCAGGAGCGTTTTGTGGACGAAGTGATCTGGCTCTGCAGCAATACCGAGCAGACGCCGACAACGCAGGCCTACGATAAAGTGGAGCTCATTTACCAGGCGGACCCCAAGCTCTCCAAGATCCCGCTACCCGCAGTCTCCACGGTGTATTCCCGCATCGCACAAATGGGCAAGGCGGTGCGGGACTATCTGCGGCTAGGCAAGGAAGCCTACCAGCCGATCTATAAAAGTACCGGCGTAGGCCTGCGAAACCTGCGTCCTGCCGCCCTTCTCCAAGTCGACGCCATGATGTTCGACCTTCACACGATAATTGGACATCTTTCCGACTATAGGCAGCTCAACCGTCGTCAGCGTCGTGCCCTGGCGACGGAGCGCGTATGGGTCGTCGTGGTCATCGACACGCTGACCCGATGCGTCTTGGGCTTCGCGTTCGGGTTGAGCGAATCTACGGCAGTGGCTCGCAGCGCGCTGCGCATGGCCTTTTCCGACAAGTCGGAACTGGCGAAGCAGGCGGGTTGCCGTTCTCCGTACCCGATGCGCGCTGGCTACGGCGCTCGCTTTTTGACCGACAATGGCTCTGCCTACATGGAAGAGTTTACAGATTCAGTCGTCGACAGCCTCTGCGGTCATCAGAAAGCGCCCGTCGGCGCCCCATGGTTGCGCGGCGTGATCGAACGTTTTTTTCGCCGCCTCGCGCAGCAGTTCTTCACTTATTTCACAGGTCGTGTGTTCGGATCTGCCCAGGAACGTCGCACAGACAAAGGACCCCGCGCGACCATCTTTACCCAGGAGATACCGCAGCATTTCACGCGCTACGTCGTCGATATCTACCACCGAGTCTGTCATCGGGGATTGGGAATATCGCCGTTCAGAATGTGGGTGCAGGCTTGCGAGAACTCTCCGCCGGCCGCCCACATGCCGGATGAGAAGCTGTCGGCAATCTTCGGCATCCATGTCGACGACGTGAGCCTGAGCTCTGACGGCATCGAAATAAACGGCCTGCAGTACCACGACGAAGAGCTCCAGAAGCTCTTCGAATACCTAGGACCAACCGGTACTGTGCCGGTGCGTTACGACGAAATGGACCTAGGGGGCATCAGTGTGCGCCTCGATAAGAAGTACGTCGCCCAGCGCAACCAGATCGAAGAAGACCCCGTGGACCGGCACTGGATACGCGTCCCTTGCCTATCCGGTCTTCGTGGCATCCCTGTTTTTGTGGCCCAAGAGGTTTCCGACAGATTGCTGGCCGAGTATGGCGCCGACGACAGAACCAGCGAGGCGATCGCGGACGCGGGTAAAGCTTACCTTCATGAGGCCTCGCGCCAGGCTCAACTGCGGGCTCTGTATCAGCCTGAACCCGACCCGGACGGCAAGCCCGCGATCGATCGACGAATGCACCCCGGCCTGCGAGAGGCAAAGCGCCTGCTGAATTCACCTCTGGTAGCAACGAACGCGCCGCGCAAGACCGGAGCCAAGGCCCATTTGCTCGGCGGCGCCGACGCCGCACACACCCCCACCTCCTCTGCCATCGCGACCGATCTCGTGGCGCCTGCCGTCGGCAAGCCAACTTCCTCGACAAGCCACAATACGCCGACGGCCCGCCAGGTAACGGTCAAACTACCGACGAGAAACTGATGTCCGACAAAGAACACGTACCCCTCTCCGAAACGCAAGAGAAGATTCGGCAACTCCGAGCAGAGCACCTGGTATTTGATCGCGACGTCGAGTTCAGTGACGCGCTTACCTCCATCGTCGATCTTTTCTGGATGACTAAGGACTACAGCAGACCTTTTGGTCACGGTAACCGGATGCAGCAGGAGGGGATCCTGGTTCATGCGGAGAGCGGTCACGGGAAGACTAGGCTGGTCGAAAATGCCCTTCGCAAATACCGGCACCCGGAAACCGGACAGTCCCTTGAAGGTGCATATATTTTCGTCGATGCGCCCTCCCCTTTCACCACCAAAGAACTTGGCTTAGCCATACTCCGTCGCCTCGGTCTCGAACTCGAATCTGGTACCGAACCGTTCATCTATCGGATGATCCGCATGCACTGCGCCAAACAGCGCATCCTGTTGATCGTCATCGACGAATTCAGTCGCTACAGCACCGTTAAGCTCGTTGGCAAAGCGATGAAAATGACCGAGGTCAAGCTCTTGGGCGAAAACCTGGCGTCTCTGATGACTGGCGATGACTGGCCAGTCGCTCTTTTGTTGTCGGGCCACTCCAACATCATGAATCTTTGGCAGTACAAGGATTTCGAAAGCGCAGGTCGTCGCATCCACCCATTCGAGCTGGCGCCGGTCGACGCAACGTACGGGGCATCCTTTTCGGCGATCTTTCAGGACTACCTGACATTCACCGAGTGTACAGACTGCCTGCCGGCAAGGTTTGATCTGTTCGGTCGGCTGAAAAAGGCCTCGCTCCAGCGCTTGGGCGTGATGCTCTGGTACATGCAAACAGCGATGATCGCTGCAAGGCGCAAGAATGAGGGGCGCCTGACGCCCGACTACTTTGCCGCCATCTACAAGACCATGGCCAAGTGTTCGCCGCAGAACAACCTGTTCCTCGCCGGCAACTGGGCCAGCGTCGCGGTGCCCCCAAAACTGGATTATGACAAGCTATGAGTGGGTCGATATTCGAGCCGGAGATACTGCCGGCGCCTGTGCCTTTCCGGACGGATCAGACGTATCGAAGCTGGATATCTGCACTAGGCGCGGCCCATTTCGCACCGACAGGAACGGAGTTCGTTCGAATGCTCGGGTTGCCGGCGGCGGCCGCCACTAATCCCGACATGCCCGGGCTCGCAGAAGTCGCGCGGCGAGGCAGCGCGGTCGGCCGCGAACTAGCCAAGGGGATCATGCTTCCCACCGGCATTGCTGGTGGAAAATACTTGTTGGCCGACGAACTGGTGATCACCGTTCCGGGGCGTCCCATTCGCGTTTGCACGGCCTGTATTGCCCAGGACCTCGACGGCGCCGATCGACTATGCATGGAGGCAGCGGCCTACGAGCGGCGACACTGGGTCATGGCGGATTACGTCAACTGTCATGTCCATGACCTTCCGCTCATCGAGCTACAGGCGGACCATGCAGACTTCGCCGAGGCCATCCGGGGCAGCATGGAAAGCTTCACGCCAATGCCCGCGATGCCGTCCGACCCAACAATCTGGCACTTCGTAGCTGGCAGGCTGGCAGGCGAGCCAACCACGTGCGCCTTCCTAAAGTACACTCCAGTCCAACAAGCGGTCGGGACATGTATCGCCCTAGGCAGCATCGACCTGTTCGGCGCCAAAACGTTTTTCAAATTGCTTGTGCCCAGCGACGCTCATCTCGCTTTGCGCCGAGGGTTCGACCTCTGCCGAGAAGGCGAAAATGCCGTTGCTCGATTATTAGACAGGGTGATCGAAGACGCACAGTTGCAACATGGACAGGGCCTCACCGGAGCGTTTGGAAGATTGATCGGTTTTCTGAGTGGTCAGGGCAAGATCGGGGGGTATGTTGCTCTTCGCGAGCAAATGGTGGCTGCCGCGCACCGAAACGGTCTTTACGGCCGATCTACTACAACCCTTCTGGGCCTGGACGCGCCCTTGCCCGAGGTTTGGACAGTTTCAGAGCTTGCCGAAGGTCTGAGGGCCGGCGAGAAAACTATCCTGGGGTTGTTACGACAACTGGGCCACCTGCAAAGGCACGGCGCCGTGGGTGACCTGTTCATAACTGATGCCGTCGCAGAAGATCTGCGGACCTATAGGGATGGCATAAACGCAGTCAAAGCAGCCGGCGTCCTCGGACTTCGCCACAAATTCGTAAAGGAGCTCGTTGGTCTTAAAGCACTCAACTATGCCCTGGAGCGCCACTCGGCCGATGGAAAGCCATTGCGGTTGTTCTGGCCTGCCGACTTGGAAGAGTTCAAAGTGAAGATATTTGGCAACTGCCTGCGCTTCAAGAGACGAATTTTGGAGCACCGCCTCCCAATAGCAAGGGCTGCAGCGAATGTAGGGAGATCCACGGGCTTCGTCTTAGCAATACTTCAGCGAAAGGCATGCGATTGGGCGTTCGTAACGCCGAACACGACCCGCCTCGACGCAATTATGGTCGACGTGGGCCAACTTCGCGCTGAGGTTTGCCGGGACATGGCTGCCTATGTTGTCCCGCAGGTGGCTAGAATTCTCGGGGTCGACCGAAAGAACGTTTCCCCTTTGATCGCCTTGGGCATCTTGAAAAATTGTCGAGAGCGCAATGGGGTCAACCTGCGCTGGCAAATCGTCGTCGAGGAAGCCGACCTAAACGCATTTCGAAGAACCTATGTTTCTGTCACTGCCCTTTCCCAGTTTAAGAGCAACGTCGCTCAATGGATGGTGAAGTATCTCGATGCACAGGGCGTCATACCTCTGCCAACACCTACTCGATTCTACCTTTGGGATGACTTGAGAAAACTGACCGGCATCGTGGATGAAGCCCCGCTCAAGGAGGCGCTGTACACTGCCTCCCGACGCCATATGGCAGAACATGTTTGGTACAGTCGGAAAAGGGACATCGTCGCCACCTAATCTCGCGAATCCGCTAAGCTAGACCGGCAATGTTGATGGCCCCAGGGGATCTCTCCTGGGGCCACTTTTTTGCTGTCCGCATACGGATCGCCCGTTCCCTTGCGCCGCAAAGTTCATTCCGCCTTTTTGCCTAATGCCATTCTAAGATTCCAATGGATCGCCCCTTACAGTTCAAAGGGTTAGCCCATATCCATTCTAGAATTGTGGTGTAGCGCACAGGCGGCGGCGGTTGCTGGAGCGGTCGTGAACGCGTTGCGAGAGAATTCTGGAGTCATCCGCCGGCGGGGGGGGCCCCCGCGGATTGTAGGGGTCAAATAGTGGTGATGGCATCGACACCGGCGCGCAACAGCCAGGCATCCTTCCGGCGCAGGAAATCCTCGAGCAGGTCGCGATAGTCCGGCACCACGGCGCCGGCAACGCTGGCGCGCTGCGACAGGGCTTTTCGCCACGCAGTCACCTTGGGGTATGGCTCCAGCATCGAGGTCGGCCCGTACCGGTCGAACACGTCGAAATAGCGGAAAGCCGGCGCGAACACCGCGTCGATGAAGCGGAACTCATCGCCGAAGAAGTATGGCCGGGCATCGAGCCTTCCCTCCAGGGTCGTGAATTTGCGCGACAGGGTCGCCCGCGCCCGCTCGTACGCTTCCTCGCTCGTTGCGATTTCGAGCGACCAGATATCGCCGAGCAGCGATGAACCGAATTCCATCCATGCACGGTGGGTGGCGCGCTGCAGCGGATCGGCGGGATGCATGGCCCGGCCCAGCCCGATATCCTCGAGATATTCGAGGATGACGCTGCTCTCGAACAGCACCGCGGAACGATCGTCCTCGTCCACCTTGAGCAGTGGCACCTTGCCCAGGGGCGAGATGGCGTTGAACCATTCGGGCCTGTTGGCCAGGTCCACATGGACCAGGTCGAAGGCGATGCCCTTTTCCGCGAGCGCAATGGCAACCCGTTGCACATAGGGGCAAAGCTTGAAGCTGATGAGCGTGTATCTGGTCATTGCCATCGCCTCAGACATGCCGCCTAACGGCATCCTGCACCGCGGGGCGAGCAGCGATGCGGGCCTGCCAGGCCTGGATGTTCGGGAAGTCAGCCAGCGGCACCTTGGCGAACTTGCTCCAGCCCAGCAGGGTGAAGAGATAGGCGTCCGCGACGGTGAAATCGGCCATCAGATAGTCATGCGCGGCCAGCCGATCCTCGATCAGCTTGAGCCTCGTTGCGATCCTGGCGCGGGCCGTGTCCTGGGCCAGCGGGCCGACTTCGGGATGGAACAGCCAGGGGCTGAACGACTTGTGGACCTCGGTGGCGATGTAGTTGAGCCATTCCTGAAGCCGATAGCGCTCCGGCGATGTGGGGGCCGGGGCAAGCCCGCTTTCCGGCACCAGGTCAGCAAGATACTGCACCTGCACGGCCAGTTCGGTGAGGCGACTGCCGTCATCGAATTCCAGAACCGGCACGTAGAGCTTTGAATTGATCGCGGCACAGTCGCCGCCATCGGGCAGCGTATGCGGCTCGTGGTAGATGTCGACTTTGACCAGATCGAGCGGGATACCCGCTTCGTTGGCCGCGATCAGCACGGCGAGGGAGCAGGCGTTGACGCCATAGTAGAGTTTCATTTGCAAAGGCCCGACTGAGGTTGCGATGACCCGGTGTACATTGGGCACTCTCGCAAGTGTCGTTGCAAGAATTCCAACTACGTTTGCATGACTGCAAGCGGCGCCCGTGCTAGTGCTGCAGCATGGAGAACTGGAACGACCTCAAACTCGTGCTCGCCATCGCCCGCGGCAAAAGCCTCCGCAAGGGCGCTGGCCTGCTCGGCATCAATCACTCGACAGCGTTTCGGAACCTCAGCGCGCTGGAGTCCAAAATCGGCGCCCGGCTGTTCGAGCGCCTCCCCGGCGGCATCTATGCGGCGACTTCGGTCGGCGAACAGGTGGCGCGAACGGCGGAGCGGATGGAAACCGAGGCCAATGCGCTCGATCGCGAGGTGACAGGCAGCGATGCCAGGCTGATCGGCACGCTGCGCGTAACGGCCTCGGAAACACTGGCCTATAGCGTGCTGACACGGCAGCTCTCCAAATTCCGCCAAGCCCATCCTGGCATTACCGTCGAGATGATGATCGACAACCGCACCTTCGACCTTTCGCGGCGGGAGGCAGACGTGGCGCTGCGGGTGGCCCGACCCAGGGAACCCGATCTCTTCGGCAAGAAGCTCGCGGCCATCGGTTGGACGGTCTATGGCGCGCGCCGCTTTGCCGAGCGGGCGGGCGGGGATATGGACCTGCTGCGCGAGCTGCCGTTTGTTGGCTGGAGCGAAGGCATCGCCGGCGTTGCTGCGGCAGATTGGCTGGCGCAGACGGTTAGGCCCCGGGAGGTCGTCTATCGCGCCAACAGCCTGATCAACCAGTTCTGCGCGGCGCGGGAGGGCATGGGACTGGTCGTTCTGCCCTGTTACCTGGCTGATGGAGAACCCGATCTCATCCGCATGCTGCCGCATCCAATTGCCGAGCTGGAGCGCGAATTATGGATCGTCACGCACGAAGACCTCAAGAATACCGCCCGCATCCGGGCGTTCCTTGATGTCGTTGGGGCCGGCTTGGCCGAACAGCAGCCGCTGTTCCAGGGCAAGGACCGGTAACCTTTCACGCGGGCAACAGGCGACCGCTGCGGGCAGCGGCAGCGCATCCCGCAGACCGCCAACGGCGTTGCGGCCTAGCCGAGCGTGCCGCCCAGTTCGTCCTCGATATGGGCCTGGATGATGGCATCAAAGCTGGCATCGCCGCGAAAGCCGAGCGCCTGGGCGCGGCTGGCCTCGAAGGCCTTGGGCCAGCCGGCCACGATATCGATGATGGTCTGATCCGGCACGCGCTTGATCAGCGCCGCGGCAGCCGGCCCCGCCACACGCTCCAGAGCCGCAATCTCCTCGCCGACCGTGGCCGCCAGCCCGGGCATGGTCAGATTGCGCTGGTTGCCGAGCGCCGCGCTGTCCATTCCGGCCGCATGCAGCAGGAAACCCACCGCCGCACGCGGACTGGCAAACCAGTGTCGGACGCTCTCGGCCACCGGCAGCACCGCTTCCATTCCCGCCAGCGGCTCGCGGATGATGCCCGAGAAAAAGCCCGATGCCGCCTTGTTGGGCTTGCCCGGTCGGACGACGATCGTGGGCAGGCGGATGCCGATGCCGTCGACAAATCCGCGCCGCGAATAGTCCGACAGCAGCAACTCGCAGATCGCCTTCTGCGTGCCATAGCTGGTGAGGGGCGTGTGGTGATGGGTATCGCCGATCACCGCGGGCAGCGGTTCACCGAAGACGGCGATCGACGAGGTGAAAACGAGGCGGGGACGGTAGGTCGTGGTTTGACCGGCGATACGGATCGCCTCCAGCAGGTGCCGGGTGCCATCCAGGTTGATGCGGTAGCCCTTCTCGAAATCGGCCTCGGCCTCCCCCGAGACGATGGCGGCCAGGTGAAAGATCAGGTCCGGTCGGTCGGCGATCAACTGTTCGGCGATACCGGGCGCCGACAGATCGGCCGCCATTGCCGCGATCGGCAGGCCAGACGGCGGTGCGGTCGGGGCGACGATGTCGGCCAAGGTCATTGCGCTGATCGGTCGCCCACCCACCTGCCCGGCCGACAGCAGCGCCGCCACCAGTTTGCGCCCGACCATGCCGGCAGCACCAATCACCAGAACCTTCATGCCACGTCCCCAAATCACCTTGGTTTTGGCGAGCTTAGCCTGTTGCTGGCGGGGTAAAAACAAAATCGGCGCCCTTCTGGGCGCCGATCTTTCCTGAGCGTAGCGGGCCGTGGCTATCCCGCCACGTTCCGCTCTAGTTGAAGCGGTAGCGAACCGTGCCGCGCACTTCATGCGCCCAGTTATTGGCGATGGTGTAGGGGAACGGGGCCGTGGTGTTGGCGATGCTGGAAATATAGAGCGCGCGGTAACCGACGTCGGCAACGACCTGACCGAAATCGTAGCCCACACCCACCATGCCGGCGGCGGCAAGGCTGGTATTGTTGTCGCTGGTGGTCGCGCCGAGCGGATCGGTAACGGTCGACCTGTTGAAGGCCACGCCCGCACCGGCGCCGACATATCCGAAGGTTCCGCCACCGGCGCCGTAACCGCCATTGCCGAAGCCGAAGTCGTAATAGGCGTTGGCCAGAACGACCGTGGAGCGCAGCGACAGGGTGTGAACGCCGTCTTGCAGCGGCGGATTGGCGATCGCCGGAATGGTGGCCCGCATGCCGTCATTGGCGAGGTAGTCGGCGGTCACGTCAAAACGCAGACCGGTGCCGGTTTCGTAGCCGATACCGGCGCCGACCGAGTAGCCATAGCCATAGCCGTCGATTTCGAAAGTCGCGGGCACGCTGGGATGATTGACATGGGGCGCCCACAGGGCGTTGAGGCCGGCGCTGCCGCGCAGGTAGAACGAGCCCGAGACGCCGTAGTCGACATCAGGAATTTCGATGATCGGGGGATAGTAGGGCATATCGGCGGCGATTGCCTGTCCACCAACGATAGCGGCTCCTGCCACCATCATCGCAGTGATGAACTTACGCATGGGAAAACGTCCTCTGGGTTGCCACGACACGAGTCGATTGCAAGCCAATATCGGCCAATTTCCTTAAAGCGCGCTTAACCTAAAAACTTAACCCTAACGAGAATAGAACGGGCGCCAGTATAGTTAACCAACAGTAAATCCGCCAAGCAACGCCCTAGGCTACTTGAAGTATTGCCGCCTCGATCTGCGAGACCACCGCCGTGACCAGCGAGGCATCATCGGCCTCGCCCATGACGCGGATAACCGGCTCGGTTCCCGACGCGCGCACCACCAGCCGGCCGCCGCTGCCCAGCATCGCCTGCCCGTCCGCGATGGCGGCGATAACCTGCTTGTGCTCGAGCGGCTTGCCCGACTTGAACTTCACGCTGCGCAGCAGTTGCGGCACCTTGGTGAAGCGCGCGCAGATCTCGGACACGCTGCGTTCCTGCTGCTTGAGCACGGCCAGCAACTGCAGGGCGGCGACCAATCCATCGCCCGTCGTGGTGAAGTCCGAGAGGATGATGTGGCCGGACTGCTCCCCACCCACATTGAAGCCCTTGGATCGCATGGCTTCGAGCACATAGCGGTCGCCGACCTGGGTGCGTTCCAAGGTCAAGCCCAGCGAGGTCAGGTAGCGCTCGAGCCCCAGGTTGGACATGACGGTGGCAACAATGCCGCCGCCAACCAGCATTTCGCGTTCCAGCCAGCTCTGGGCGATGACCGCCATGAACTGGTCGCCATCGACCACTTCGCCCTTCTCATCGATGATGATGACCCGATCGGCATCGCCGTCGAGCGCGATGCCGATATCGGCGCGCACTTCCTTGACCTTGGCGGCAACCGCCTCGGGGGCGGTGGAGCCGACCTTGTCGTTGATGTTGAAGCCATCGGGCTTGTCGCCGATGGTGAAGACTTCGGCGCCCAGCTCCCACAGGGCGACCGGGGCCACCTTGTAGGCGGCGCCATTGGCGCAATCGAGCACCACGCGCAGGCCGGCGAGGTCAGTGCCGCGCGGCAGCGTGCGCTTGGCATATTCGATATAGCGGGTACGAGCCTCTTCGTCGCGATAGGCGCGGCCGATCTCGCGGCCATGCGCCAGCGTGCTGGACATGTCGCTGTCGATCAGGTTCTCGATTTCCAGCTCCAGCTCGTCGCTGAGCTTGTAGCCATCGGGGCGGAACAGCTTGATGCCGTTGTCATCATAGGGATTGTGCGACGCCGAGATCATGACGCCCAGATCGGCGCGCAGCGAACGGGTCAGCATGGCCACGGCCGGGGTCGGCATGGGGCCGAGGAAATAGACGTCCATCCCCACCGCGGTGAAGCCGGCGCCCAGCGCGCTCTCGATCATGTAGCCGGAGCGGCGCGTATCCTTGCCGATCACCACACGGTTGCGATGATCGCCGCGCACGAACTTTGCACCAGCCGCCATGCCGACGCGCAGCGCCAGTTCGGGCGTCAGCTTGTCGCCATTGGCCAGGCCGCGAATGCCATCGGTACCAAAATACTTGCGTGCCATAACGTCCTGTCCCCTAGCCCCGGCGATCCTGGTCGCGTCGGATAATACCACTTTTCGGCGAAATAGCGGAGATTGCCGCCATGCAAAAGGGCCGCCTTGCGGCGACCCTTGCTAATCTGTTGATGCCTCAGCTGTTGGGCTGCGGCTCAAGGCCTGGCTCGGGCGGCGCGTCGGGGCGCTTCTTGCCCGCCTTGCCGGCCGACGGCACGCCGCTCGCCTTGTTGGTCGGGCCGCTGTCGTCAGGACGCGTCGGCTGGACGCCGTCCATCAGCGCACGCAGCTCGTCGCCGGTCAGCGTCTCGTATTCGAGCAGCGCCTGGGCGATGGCCTCCCACTGATCGTGGTAGGTGTTGAGGATGTCCTTGGCCGAAGCCTCGCCATCCTCGATCAGCTTGCGCACTTCCTGGTCGATGATGCGCGCCGTGTCGTCCGACATGTGCTGGCTCTGCGTCACCGAATGGCCCAGGAACACCTCCTGGTCATTGCTCTTGTAGCGCACGCGACCGAGCTTTTCGCTCATGCCCCATTCCATCACCATCGAGCGGGCGAGATTGGTCGCCATCTGGATGTCGCCCGAAGCGCCGGAGGTAACCTTTTCCGGGCCGAACTTGATGATCTCGGCTTCGCGGCCACCAAACAGCATGGTGAGGCGGGCCAGGGCTTTTTCCCTCGAGAACGAATAGCTGTCGCTCTCGGGCAGGGTCATCACCATGCCCAGGGCACGGCCGCGCGGAATGATCGTCGCCTTGTGGATGGGGTCGATGCCCGCAACCTTGAGCGCGATGATGGCGTGGCCGGCTTCGTGATAGGCGGTCAGCTTCTTCTCGTCTTCGGACATGGCCATGGTGCGGCGCTCGGCGCCCATCATGATCTTGTCCTTGGCGTCTTCGAATTCGGCATGGGTGACGAAACGCTTGTTGCGTCGCGCCGCCATCAGCGCCGCTTCGTTGACGAGGTTCATGAGGTCCGCGCCGGAGAAACCGGGCGTACCGCGAGCCAGGACCTTGAGATCCACATCGGGGGCAAGGGGGACCTTGCGCACATGGACCTTGAGCACCTTCTCGCGACCCGAAACGTCAGGGTTCGGCACCACGACCTGCCGATCGAAGCGGCCTGGACGCAGCAGCGCCGGGTCGAGCACATCAGGGCGGTTGGTGGCGGCGATCAGGATGATGCCTTCATTGGCTTCAAAGCCGTCCATCTCAACGAGGAGCTGGTTGAGGGTCTGTTCGCGTTCGTCGTTACCGCCGCCGAGACCGGCGCCACGCTGGCGGCCGACGGCGTCGATTTCGTCGATGAAGATGATGCAGGGC